>JACPAO010000126.1:0-15197 GCA_016180755.1 Methanobacteriota archaeon | reverse complement strand
GAAGTTCGTGATGGTCTGCGACGAGAGGCCCTTGACGGCCTGGCCGAGGAGCTCGTTGCAGAAGCCCACGTCGGGCTTCGACTCCTGGAACAGGAACGCCTCGTTGAACTGGATGGTCCGGTAGCCGGCGTTCTCGAGGCGCTTCGCGACCGCGTTGAGGTAGTCGGCGAGCGCCCAGCCGAGCTTCGCCTCGTCGTGGAACGCGTTGTCCTTGGCGACGCGGGCGAACCAGTAGGGGGAGGGCAGGATGGCCTTCCAGTCGCCCTTGCCCCACTTCTGGTGCGGGAAGAACGGCTCCAGCTTCGCCCAGTCGAGCTGGGGGGGCGCGTTCACGATGGGCTGGCGGAAGAACCGGTTCGTCTCGAATAGGCGCGTGACGCCGCCGACCTCGAAGCTCGGGCTCGTCGCCACGAGCGGCCGGAAGGCGTCCTGCCACGAGAGGAGCCCGTCGATGATGCCGGTGCAGCCCGCCCGCTTCTGCAGTTCGATCACGGCGGCGCGTTGCGTGTCCTGGGCGGCCGCGAGCTCCTTGGCGCCGAGGAGGCCTTTGTCGAAATTCCAGGTCGCTTTCACGAGTTCTTCGGTCCGGGGGTACGAGCCCCCGAGCGTGATTTCCGTCTTCATGGGAGGTCCTCCGCCCGCCTCGCGACGACCGGGACGGCGGCGGATTTGCCGCGCAGTTCGCGCAGGAGCGCGACGACCTGGTCCTCGTCGGGGGTGATGGGCATGAGATGGAGGCCGGCGTACCGGCCCTTCACGGCGTCCCGCAGTTCGAGGACGAGCCGGTTGGCCTCGGCGGCAAAGTCCTTCGCCGCCGCGAGCCGCTTCACGACGCGGTCGGTCACGTCGACGCCCGGGATGGTCCGAAACGCTTCGAGCATCTTCGCGTTGCGAAGCGGCGTCGTACCGACGATGACGGGCTTCGTGGTCTCGTACTTGTGGGCGTTCGCGTCGAGGCTCTTTGCGTCGAGGACGATCTGCGTCTGGAAGAAGTCCGTGCCGGCCTGCACCTTCCGTTGGAACGCCTCGAGGCCCTCCGGGCGGCCGTCGGTGAGGGTGACCGCCGCGCCGACGCTGAACTGGGGCGCCGGGGTGACGGCCTGGCCGACAGCGTCCTTGCCGCCGTTGAGCTTCTGGATGAGCTCGATGAGCTGGTTCGCAAAAAGCTCGTAGACGCCCTTCGCGTTCGGGTGGTCGCCGATCTTGATGGGGTCGCCGGTGAGCGCGAAGACGTTACGGATCCCCAGGAACGCGAAGCCGAGGAGTTCGCTCTGAATCCCGAGGAGGTTCCGGTCGCGGGCCGTAACGTGGGGGATGGTCGCGACCTTGAGGTCGCGCTGGATGCGGTCCGCCACGGGGCCCGGCGCCATCCGGAGGTTCGACATGGGGCAGTCGGTCAGGTTGAACGCGTCGACGTAGGGCGCGGCGGCGGCCGCCTGGGCAAGGAGCTTGTTCGCCGTGGTGCTGCGGGGCGGGTTGAGCTCATACGTTAGGGTGAAGGGCTGCCGGACGAACTGGGGCGCGACCATCGGTGCGTTCACCTCCCTTGAGTAGCTGCGCGACGCGCAGCAGGTCACCGTACACATTCGTTGCGGTCCCGCGTCCGCCCGCGCCCACGCCTCGCACGTGGAGCTCGCCGGCGTGAGGGGTGTCGATGAGGATGGCGTTCTCGAGCCCGTACACGCGGAGTGGACTGTGCATGGGGAGGACGGGCGCGTCGAGCTGGACCTTGCCCGGCTCCACCGTCGCAACGAGGCGCGTGCCCGTGCGAAGCTTGTCGGGCTCGTCGAGGAACTCGCGGATGCCCCGGCGGTCGGCCCGCTTGAACGGGAGGGGATCGCCGTAGATCGTGTTGTGGATGAGGACGCCCTTGGCTGCGAGGTCGTACCCTTCGAGGTCGAGCGCCGGGTCCCGTTCGAGGATCCCGAGCTTCGAGGCGCGCTCGAGGATCTCCTGCGGCGTGTGCCGTCGCGCCTCGAGCTCGCTAAGCACGTAGGTCGTCGAGGCGTTCACGACGCCCGTGACGCGCCGGATCTCGTTCGCCTGCGACATCCATTCGAGGATGGGGATGAACGGGACGCTCCCTCCGACGCACGCGCTGTAGCGCAGGTGGGCCTTGCCGGCCTGGCTGCTGCGTCGCAGGGCCTCGAAGCCGAGGACGAGGGACGCCTTCTCGGCGGTCACGACGTGGACGCCCTCCTCCAGGGCGGCGCGGAGCACGGGCAGGGCCGGTTGGCCGTTCTCGTAGTTGCAGGGCAGGAGGTTCACGAGGATGTCGCAAGGCGCCCTAGAACGCACCTCGGCGAGGGGTACGCCGGGCTCGAACCTGGCCCCCCGAAGGGTGCGCAGGCCCGCGCCGCGCTTGGCCGCAAGGAGCGACGCCGGGTCGAGCCCGTGGGTCGCGAAGGCCGCCCCCTCGGAATCGGTCGCCCAGGCGATCCGGAAACGCGGGTCGGCGCTCTGGCTCCAGAGCTCGAGGAGGCCCTGGGCGACGCCGCCCAGGCCGAGAAGGCCGATGCTATGCTGTTGCGGCAACGGCCTTCCTCCGGTTGTTCGCGCCCGCGTGGGCGGCGTCGAACGCCTGGCCGAGGTCGGCCAGGAGGTCGTCGATGTGCTCGAGGCCGACGCTGATCCTCACGAGCCCGTCCGTGATGCCGGCCTTGGCCCGCAGGTCGGCGGGCATCGAGGCGTGCGTCATCGACGCGGGGTGCGTGATGATCGATTCCACGGCGCCGAGGTTCTCGGCGAGGCTCACAAGCCGCACGCTCTGCATGAGGCGCTTGGCCGTCTCGAAGCCGGCCTTGAGCTCGAAGCTCAGCATGCCCGCATGGCCCGTCGCCTGCTTCACGCTCGCGGCGTGCCCCGCGAAGCGCTTGAGGCCGGGGTAGTTGACGCGCGCGACGCGGGGGTCGCGTTCGAGCCATTCGGCGACGGCCTGGGCGTTCTTCGAGTGCCGCTCGAGCCGCAGCGGGAGCGTCTTGAGCCCCTGCAGCGTGAGCCACGCCTCGAAGGGGCTGAGGATGATGCCGAGGGCGTTCTGGTCGAACTTGATCCGCTCGTAGAGCTTCGCGTCGTTCGTGACGATCGCGCCGCCCGTCGTCGCGTTGTGGCCTTCGATGTACTTGGTCGTCGAGTAGACGACGAGGTCGGCCCCGAGCGCCAGCGGCCGCTGGTAGTAGGCCGTGAGGAACGTGTTGTCGACGGCGACGAGGGCGCCTTGGGCACGCGCGACGTCGCACACGGCGCGGATGTCCGTGACCTTGAGGGTCGGGTTGGCGGGCGTCTCGAGGATGACGAGCCGCGTCCCCTTCGTGATCGCCTTCTTGGTCGCGGCGAGGTCCGAGGTGTCGACGTACTGGACCTGGACGCCGAACTTCTCGAACGTGTTGTTGTAGAGGCGGACCGTCCCGCCGTAGACGGCGTCGCCGATGACGACCTTTTCGCCCTGCTTGAGGAGCGCCGTGCCGAGGCACGTCAGGGCCGCCATGCCGGTCGCGAAGCAGAGGGCCGGTTGCTTGGCGCCCTCGAGAGCCCCGAGGCGCTTCTCGAGGAACGTGACGGTCGGGTTGCCGCTTCGCGAGTAGCTGTACCCCTTGGTCTCGTTGGGACCGGCCTGCAGGTAGGTCGTCGTCTGGTAGATGGGCGGAAGGAGCGCCCCGTAGGTCGACTCCGGGTCGTACCCGGCCCGGATCGCGTCGGTCTCGAAGCGTCGCGCCATCAGCGGGCGCCTCCCGAGTTGAGCGTGGGCACGAGTTCGTCGAAGAGGTTGAAGTTGGGCGGCTCCCTGCCGAAGGCCTTCCGCCAGAAGTCGTCGTTGTACACCTTGCTCAGGTACCGCTCGCCTCCGTCGGGAAGGATCGTGAGGACGCGGTCCTCCCGCGTGAGGCCGCTTGCGACCTGGAGCGCGGCGTGGACCGCCGCGCCCGAGGAGCTTCCCGCGAAGAGGCCCTCGAGGCGGGCGAGCTTGCGGCACGTCACGAACGCGTCGTAGTCGCCGACCTTCACCCATTCGTCGATGAGCTCGCGCCACAGCGTCGCGGGGAAGAAGTCGTAGCCGATTCCCTCGATGTTGTAGGGCTTCACCGCGCCGGGGCCGCCGAGGATGCTGCCCTCGGGGTCGACGCCGACGATCTTGATCTTGGGGTTTCGCTTCTTGAGGTAGCTTGCGATCCCGCTGATCGTCCCGCCGGTGGCCGCGCCCGCGACGACGGCCGTGAGCGTCGTGCCGAACTCGTCCCAGATCTCTTTCCCGGTCTGGAAGTGCCCTCGGACGTTCGACTGGTTCTCCGTCTGGGCGCAGTAGTAGGCGCGCGGGATCTCCTTGGTGAGGCGCTTCGCCACGCCGATGTAGCTCTCCGGGTTGTCGTGGGGTAGGTTTTCGCAGACGTGGACGTCGGCGCCGAGGGCCCGGAGGATGGCGACCTTCTCCTGGGTCATCTTCTTCGGGATCGTGATGATGACGCGGTACCCCTTCACGGCGCCGATGAGGGCGAGCGCGATGCCCGTGTTCCCGCTCGAAGCCTCGATGAGCGTGTCGCCGGGCTTGATGTCCCCCTTCTTCTCGGCCTCCTCGACGACCGCCTGGGCGCAGCGGTCCTTCACGGACCCCCCAGGGTTGAGGTATTCGAGCTTCGCGAAGACCTGGGCGCCGCGCGGGCTGGGGAGGCGGTTGAGGCGCACGACGGGCGTGCGACCGATGAGCGCGAGTACGTTGGGCTGGAGCGTCACAGAATCGTCCGACGGAGGGTTCCGTCTTAATGGTGATGGGGCCGGTTATTCCTTAAAGAATATGAACAAGGGAATGTTCCCCGGGGTCCATGATTCCTGAGATCGAGGAGATCCGCCACGTCCGGCGGGAGCTCGGCCTCACGCAGAAGGAGCTCGCCACCATGGCCGGCGTGAGCCAGAGCCTCATCGCGAAGATCGAGAGCGGCCTCGTCCAGCCGTCCTACGCGAACGTCAAGAAGCTCGTCGAATGCCTCGAGGGCGAGAAGGCCCGTCGGCAGCCGCCCGTGTCGGTGGGGAAGGTCTGCGCGCGCAACGTCGTCTGGTGCGAGTCCACGGAGAGCGTCCGGGACGCGGCGATCCTCATGCGCAAGCATGGGTTCTCCCAGCTTCCCGTGCGGCGGCGCGGTTCGCCGGTGGGCTCGATCACGGACAAGGTCCTCAGCGACGCGATCGCCACGGCCGAGCGGCCCGAACTCGTCGCGTCGCAGAAGGTGGAGGAGATCATGGGGGAGCCGTTCCCGCAGCTCTCCGAGACGACGCCCCTCAAGGTGGCGTCGATGCTTTTGCAGTACGCCCCGGCGGTGCTCGTCGTGCGGGAGTCCGAGCCGGTCGGGATGCTGACGAAGTCCGACCTGCTGAAGGTGCTCGCATCGGAGCCGGCCTCGCGGCGGTGACGGTCGCCCGGCGCGGCGCCGGCCGCGGGGCAGGCGGGGGCGGCGGGCTCGGTTCGGGCTCGTCCGGGACGAAGGCGGGCGGGGACGCGGCCGCGGGCCTTGGGAACCCGAGCCCGGGCGCGACGGCGAGCACCGTGGCGCACGCGGCGCCGAAGAGGAGCACGGCCGCGCCGAAGAGGCTCACGAGGCCGCGGGTCAAGATCCCCTCGTAGTTGAGGTACACGAACGCGACGTATCCGCGCGGCGTCACGTCGCCCGAGAGGTTCGCCTTGAACAGGAAGACGACGCCGTAGAACATCAGGAACAGTCCCAGCAGGAACGTGAGGGGGAAGAACCGGAACCGGGGCGCCATGAAGCCGCCGCCTTCCCGCGCCGCGCGCTCCGCGGTGGAGCGGCGCGCCGTGCCGAAGAGGTACAGGGCGACGAGGCCGCCTGCGGCGAGCGCGAGGTAGAACGCGTGCTCGTCCGTGAAGATGAAGAGCTGGGTCGGGACGCTGATGAGGATGAAGATGTTGCCCGTCTGGAGGCTCCAGTCCCAGTCCCACGCGATGCCGAAGTAGAGCCCGACGGCGATCGCCGCGAAGCAGGCAAGGAACGGCAGGGGCCGCCCGTAGAGCGGGAAACGTTGGTGAAAACCCATGGCAGCCCTCTATCGAGTCTCGCTCGGCCTATTTACGGGTTCGGACCCGCGGGCAGGGTGAAGTACGGGAACCCTTTTATCGCGGCGTCGAACTGGCGCGGGAAACCGATGCGGATCGAGGTTCGACTGTTCAGCCTCCTACGGGACCGGGCCGGGGCCTCCCGGGTCGAGCTGGAGCTGCCGCCCGGCTCCGATCTCAGAGCCGCCGCCGAGCGCCTGGCCGACGAACGACCCGGCCTCCGGGCGCTCCTCGGCGGCGAAAGCCGCCTGCCCGTCCTCTTTGCCCTCAACCGGGAGTACGCCGCCCCCGACGCGCCGTTGAAAGATGGCGATGAGGTCGCCTTCTTCCCCCCGGTAAGCGGCGGGGCCGCGCCGGGCCCGTCCGGGTCCGGGCTGGGCCGAGGCCTACTGCTCCTTAGCGGCGGCTTCGACAGCCCCGTGGCGGGCCACCTCGTGCAGCGCGGCGGCCACAGCCTGGACGCGGTCCACTTCACAATGGAGCCCTTCACCGACGACGCGAGCGCCCGGAAGGCGCGTGCCCTCGCCGCGCACCTGGGGCTCGGGGACCTCACGATCGTACCCCTTGGCACCGACCTCGCGGAGTTCACCAAACGCTGCGAGCACCGGTACTACTTCGTGCTCCTCAAGCGGCTCATGCTTCGCGTCGCCCACCGGATCGCGGCAAAGGGCGGCGCCGGCTTCCTCGTCACCGGGGAGAACCTCGGGCAGGTGAGCAGCCAGACGCTTGCAAACCTCGCGGCCATCGACGCCGCCGCCACGCTCCCCGTCCTTCGGCCGCTTCTCGGGCTCGACAAGGAGGACATCATCCGGGTCGCGCAGCGGATCGGGACCTTCGAGACGAGCAAGGGACCCGAGCTCTGCGACCTCCTTGGCCCCCGCCATCCGGCGACGGCCGCGACGCTCGAACAGATCCAGGCAGAAGAGGCCAAGGTCGACATGTCGGCGCTCGTCCGGTCGGCCCTTTCGCGCGCCTACCTCGCGACCTAGTAGCGCCGGCGACCGACGCCGAACGCGAGGACCGACAGGACGGCCGTCCCCGCGACGAAGACGAGGCCCTGGGTCGTCGACACGAGGGCGCCGGCGAACTCACCGAGGTCCTGCGCGCCGGACTGGAGTTGGACGGCCTGGCCGGCGCCGAAGCCCACGGACACGGGGTCGTTCGCAAGTTTCGAGTCGCCCGATTCGCGGCCGGCGTACTTTACCTTGCCTCCGAGGAACTGCTCGCGGTCTCCGGACACTTTCTTGGCGAGTTGGTAGGCGCTCAAGACGTTCAGGTAGCCGGCGCCGCCTTCCCACACGTCGGCCTTGATGTCCGTGGACGTCGCGACGAGGATGTCCATGACGTTGTCGGGGGAGAGTTCCGGGTTCGTGGTGAGGAGGAGCTGCGCCGCCCCGGACACCATGGGGGTGGCCATCGAGGTGCCGCTCTTTGAGGTGTAGCCGCCCGTGTTGGGGGAGACGGTGCGGGGGACCGTTTCGGAGTCCCCGGATCCCTTTGCCGCCGTGATCCCGACGCCCGGGGCCATGATGTCCGGGTGGTCGTAGGCGAGCCCGCTTTCGGAGGGGTCGGTGCCGCGCGAGCTGAAGCGCGCGAGCTGGTTGAGGTAGTCGCCGGCGGCGACGCTCAGCACCCAGGGCGCGACGGAGTACTTATTGAGCGTGTGCGCGCCGTCGGCCCCTTCGTTGCCCGCGGCGAACGTGACGACGAGCCCCTTCTTGTAGAGTTGGAGCGTCGCGATGTTGATGGGGGAATTGATCTCGAACTCTCCGTTGGCGCCCCAGCTGTTGCTCACAACGCCGATGCGGTAGACCTTCTGCTTCTCGAGGGCGTAGTTGAAGGACTCGAGGACGGTCTGGCTCTCGAAGGAGACGTCGCCCGAGGAAGGATCGAGCACGCCCGCGGCGTAGCCCACAAGCTGCGCGCCGTGCGCGATCCCCTTGTACTTGCCGGGGTCGCTCGACGATTTCGCGGTCCCGCCGGCGATGGAGGCGACGTGCGTGCCATGGCCGTCGAAGTCCGTGAGCGCGACGCCCTCCACGTTCTTTCCAAGGATGTCGCCGCCGCGGGGAACGGATTGGACGTTCTGGATGAGGTTTTCCCCGTACTTCGTGTCGGGGTGCGTGCCGTCAATCCCCGAGTCGACGATCATGATGGTGGGACCCTTCGCGCCGGACACGCCGTACGTGTTCCAGACGACGGGGGCGCCCACGTAGTTGGCAGCTACGTTGAGCATGGGGGCCATCTTCTCGTTGCGGAACACAACGAGGACGCCCGGGATTCCCGCGACCTCAGAGAGGTGGTCCCGGGGCAGGAGCACGGAAGCCATGGCAAGGCTCTTGAAATCGTGATGCCGCAACCCCAGCTCGTCGAGGCGCTTGTAGACCTGGAGCTCCGCGCCCGCCTGGATGACGAGGATCGCGACCTGGTTGACGTGGACCTCGTAGGCTTCGACGAGGACGGGATCGACGTACACGTGCGTCGCCGTCACGCCCGCGTGGTACTCCACGCCCTCGTTGTCGGCTTTCCCACCGGCGGCGGCCCCGGTCGAGATTCGACCCGAGGCTTGTCCCAGGCCGGGCGCGCTCGCGACCACGATGGCCAAGACGAGCGCCGCGGGAACAAAGCCATGCCACCTCATTGCCCCTCAACGTCCCCGCCCGACTATAAATAGGTGTCTCGGGCGGCGCGGCGTGAAATCGGCCGGTCCCGCCCAAACGGGCAAAACGGCGGTTACGGGGGATTTCGAATCCCGTGAGAGACACGACTTAACTTCCGCCGCGCCAGGTTCCTTGGGGCCACCCAGGACCATACCATGTTTCCGTTCCCGAGCCACCGAACGTCCGCCCGGCGCGTCCTCGGGGACGTCGCGGTCGTCCTAGGCGCCTTCCTGGCCGTTCTCCCCGCCTTGACGCTCGGGTCGGCGGCCATCCCGGCGGCCGAATGGGAGCGGGAACGGCGCGACATCGAGGCCGTGCCGACGGCCGACGGCTTCTCCTTCCGCAGCACGCGCGACTCCGACCATGGCCACGACGAGCTCATCGGGAATTTCCAACGATCCGCCGACCGGTTCCAGGTGGGGATGGTCTCCCACGCGCCACCGGCCCGGCTCGTCCTCAACCTCACGTTCGTTTCCCTCTACGAGTTTCGCGACCTCGACGAGGACGGCGGCTACACGGTGGGCGACGAGGTCGTAAGCCGGATCCGCCTGCGCGACATCCCGCGCTCGGCGGTCCTCACCGACGTCCAAGCCCTCTTCCAGGGCGGTTACGTAGGGACCGTCACCTATCCGATCACCGACACCGTTGCGGCCGACCCCGCCCCGCCCGGAACCTTCGTCGTCCGGTTCTTCGTCTTGGACGAGCCGCGTGCGATCGACGAGGCGAGCGCCGTCCCCAGCGCGGTCCACGCCGAGCTTCGGTTCGAAGACTTCCCCTTCCACGCCAACGACACGAGGCTCGCGCTGGAGATCCGGGCGGAAGGCTCGCCGCCCCTTGAGGTTGCAACGGAGAGCCTGCGCGCCGCGGCCGGCCCATTCGAGGCCCTCATCGCGTGGAACACGGCCGCGGCCCAGGGCACCCAGGCGACGCCGGTCCACGTCGCCATCCTCGAGTTGGCGCCCGCTTTCGTCGCGACGGGGCCCTTGAGCCCGGCGAGCGTCCTCTTCAGCTACCCTCAGTCCGACGCGGCCACGTCCCATGCGACGTCGCTCGGGTTCCGGCGCCCGGCGGAGACCACCGTCCCCGAGATCCTGGAACGCTTCGCGACTGGGGACTGGCGCGTGTACACCGTCGCCGTGGTCGGGACGGTGGCGCTCCTGGGCGTGACCCTATGGCGACGCGTCCGGTCCGTCTAGCCGGCGACAGGAACCCCGGTAACGATGGGTGGCGCGCTTGCCGCGTCGTCCGGACGGAACGTCACGTAGGACTTGTACGCATACAGGGGCCCGGCCAGGTAGATGAGCGAATAGTACATGATCCAGAAGGCGAGGAACAGGCGCGCCGGCTCGAGGCTCCCCAAGGCCCGCCATAGACTCCAGAGTTTGACCGAGAGACCGAACGCAAGAAGCAGCATGATGAGCGCCATCGTGGACTCGAACCGCGTGACGCGGACGGCCCGCTCAACGGCCTCGGCCCGGGTCATCTTGTGGTCCGGCGCCTTCGGCGTCCTCACGAAGGGAAGCGTGAACCCGATGAGGCTCTTCGTAGCGGCGAAGGCGTTGCTGAACTTCACGCTGAACCACATCCCGAGGACGCGTAGCGTCTGGCGCAGCGAGAGGCTCATGTTCTCCCGCATGACCATGTGGAGCCTTGTGAGGCCGTCCGCGAGGAGGAAGAAGGGCACGAGCCCGATGAGGAGGACCTCCTCGGAATGGTGCGTCGCGAGCTCGAGGCCGGTAAGCTCGCCGATGCCTAGGAGGATGAGGATCGCGGAGAGCATGAACACGAAGATCCCCTCGAACCAGTGGGCGCTGCCGACGAAGTAGTCGAAGCTTTGGCGCCGCGACAGGCGGCCGAAGACGATGTCCCAGAAATGGCCGCGCAGGATCTTGGCGCCGCCGAACGCCCACCGGTAGTGCTGCTTCTTGTACCCGTCGAAGGTGGGGGGGATGAGGCCGCGGCCGAACGTCTTGTTGACGTAGAGCGAGTCCCACCCGTGGGTCGCGAGTCGGAGGGAGAGTTCCGCGTCCTCGCTGATGTATTTCTCGCCCCAGCCTCCCACCTCGAGGAGGGCCTTCTTCCGCAGGATGCCCATCGTGCCGCAGAAGATGATCGTGTTCTCCTCGTTCCGGCTCGGCATCACGGTGCGGTAGAAGTACGCGTCCGCGAGGTAGTACTGCTCGGTGAGGAAGGACTGATGCCGGTTCCGGTAGTCCTGCGGGGTCTGGACCCAGGCGAGGTTCTCGTCCGCGAAGTAGCCCACGCATTCGCGCAGCCAATCGGGCTCCACCTGGTAGTCGGCATCGACGACGGCGAGGAAGTCGACGTCATCGGGGACGAACTGGAGGGAGTAGTTGAGCGCGCCCGCCTTGTAGCCGACGCGGTCACGGCGCCGATAGTAGCGGAGGCTGTTCTCGCGGCAGAAGGCCTCGAGCGGCTCCGCGCACTCGGCGCGCGTCGAGTCGTCGAGGACCATGATGACCAAGCGGTCCCGCGGATAGTCGAGGCGCATGAGGGACCGAAGCGTGGAGAGGACGAGATCCGCTGGCTCGTTGAACGTCGGGACCTGGACGGCGAGGCGCGGCACGAAATACCGGGAGTGCGTCGCGCCCGCGGGGACCTTGAGCCAGTGTTTCCGTGTCGCCACGTCGATCGTGTAGAAGGAATACAGGACGACGAGGGTGAGGCTCGCGGCCTCAGCCACGAAGAGCGTGAGTGCAAGGGGCCGGAACGGGTCCTCGACGCGCGGGAGCGTCACGACCAGGCTGTAGCCCAGGAACCCCGTGACGACGCTCACGAGGCTGATGAGGGTGACGACCCCGTAGAAGCGCCACGGATGCCGTGACACGAGGAGTCCGACGAAGCCGCCGAAGCCCGCGAAGAAGAACTCGAGCGGGTTGAGGGCGTTGAGCCCCTCGCCGATGTGGAGGAAGTACGCCGGGGAGTCCGGCACCTGGGGGTAGTTGACGGCCGCGTAGGCGATCCCGTAGATGAGGATCCCGGCGAGCGCGCCGAAGAGCGTCGCCGCCACGGCGCGCGCCATGCGCGTGACCATGTCGCTCTCCATGAGGTACGCCGCGACGGCCATCCCGATCGTGGCGCCGACGACGGTCAGCGCGACTAGGGGGAGGATGCTGCTCGGCAGCACGTCGGGGCGCTCCACGAGGTCGCGGACTTCGCTCCCGGGGTGTGTCTGCGTCCAGACGAAGGCGAACGAGAGAAGCCCGATCACGGCGCCGATGAGGGCACCGACGAGGAGAACCAGGAACGAGAGGAGCCGGTGCCGCCGCACGGTCTTGGGCGCCGGTTCGCCGCTGGCGAACCGACCGAGAAGGAACCCGAGGAGGCCCCCGAGGAGAATGAAGTTCCAGATCACCGACTCCGGACTGAAGATCTGTTCCCCCACGTGCCGCGGGGCGTCGCGCGGCGACTGACCCGGCGTCGAGAGGATCCAGTATCCGGCCTCCACCGCGGCGCCGACGACCACACCGAGGAGCATGAAGGCGAAGATTGTGCCCGTGGGGGACGCGCGCGGTCGGCGCCTCAAGCGAAGACCTCGAATTCGCAACCCGGGTCGCCGACCCGCCGGCATCCGATCTCGCGCACCTCGACGACGCGGTCGTGAAGGCGTTCGAACGCGCCCTGGAGGAACCCGGCCTGCGCGGAGCATTCGCGCGCGGTGGAATGGCCCACGGGCCGCCCCCGGCAATCTTGGCAGTCGTAGTATCGGATGACCGTCCGCTCGTCGAGGATCCGGAGGATGCGCGGCGTCCCCCACCCGGCGGCCTCGACGTGCGCCAGGATCTCGTCCACGAAGGCGGGCCGCAGGCGGCGGCCGGCCTTGCGACCCTCGTCACGGAGGTCCTGCGAGGCGATGAGTCGGCGTGGAGCGCCCGCCGCCGAGGGGACAACGGAGGGGGTCGCCGAGAGGGCGCGGTCGAGCCGCCCGACCACGCGTTCGCCTTGGGCGGGCTTTCCCGCGGGGAAGAGGGCTCGGAGCAAGACGAGGCTCACGACGAGGCCCAGCATGAGCAGGCCACCGACGATGAGCAGGACCGCCGCGTCCTCGGCGAGCCCCGCGTCGAGCCAGTCGTCATGGAATGCCGTCGGAGATCACTCCTGGGCGCAGACGAAGGGCGCGGGGAAGTCCCCGAGCTCGAAACTCCAGGCGACGCGGGCGACGGACGGCTGCGACGCCTCGATGGATGGCGCGGTCGCCCAGAGCGTGGACCAGACGCGGACGGCGCCCCAAAGGAGCGGGCGCCAGGCGGGTCCCGCCCCGCCCGAGGCCGCCGGGACGACGGTTTCGCCACCCGGGGGCGGCGTGGTGGGGTCCGTCGTGGGCGGCGGGGGCGTGGTGGTCGTGGTCGGCGGCGGAGGCTCCGTCGTCGTGGTCGTCGGCGGCGGAGGCTCCGTCGTCGTGGTCGTCGGCGGCGGGGCCGTCGTGGTGGTCGTGGTGGGAGGAGGCGTCGTCGTCGTGGTCGTCAGGGTGGTGGTCGTCGTAGTCGTCGTGGTCGTGGTGGTGGTCGTCGTCGTGGTGGGCAGGGGAAGGATCGTTTTGCGAAGCTCGTGGTCAAAGCCCACGTCGAGGGCCACCAAGGGGTCGACGCAGTCCCTAAGCTGGGCGAGCCACCACGTTTGGAGGGCGTTGGGTTCGATGGAGACGTCGAGGGTCTGGGCGGCGTCGCCGTTGGCTCCGACCACGAGGTCGGAGAGGCCACGGGATTCGCCAAGGATCACGCCCCCGGTAAGGAGCCGCACGGTGCGGTTCCTCACCTCCATGGGGTCGGGGTTGGGGTTGTGGAGGACGAGGGATATCCTCAGTCGGGCCGGGGACGGCGTGAAGGCCCATTTGGCCGTGGTGGATCCGATGCACGGGGACGGCTTCTCGAGCGGGCAGTTCTCGATGCCCTCCGCCCCCGCGCGGATGGCTGTCTCCCAGCGGTGTCGATGCAGGAACGGGATGGAGGTGTTGTCGGCCCCCAGGTGGACGTTGATGCTGCCGTGGAGCCGCACCTCGCTCGCCTCGTTGCGCTCGAGGTGGGTCCTCCACCAGTCGTGGACGCGCGCGGTTGGGAACGCGACGGCGACGGGGACCTCGGCGCGTTCCGTCGCCTGGATGACCAGGTCCGGTTCGGCGAAGCCCTCGGCCCATGTCACGCCGTTGACGGCGTAGGTCCAGTTGAGTCTCTCGACCTTCACCTCGAGGTCGTAGGGGTTCTCGAACGTAAGCCGGTAGAGGAGCCGCGTCTCGTTCTCGTCGGCGGATTCGAAACTCGCGTCGGCCGCGGCGAGGTACACGCGGTTCGGGCTGCGCCCGACGGTCACGTACCACACGCTTCCTGCAAGCAGGATGAAGATCGTCATCCCCACGATGATGGCGTTGACTGCCTTGCTCATTCCTTGGGTCCCCGAGTAGGCCAGGCGGACGGCGGCCCACGCGGGCCGTGGCCTCCCCTCCGCTTGGCCAAATCCTGTCCGGGCAGGTCCATTCCCGACGGTGGTCGTCGGACGCGTTTGGACTCCGGGGTGCCATTACATTACTTTTCGAGCAATTGTCGAAGCCCTTTCGCAAAGGGAACGGGCAGCGAACCAGTCTCGATGCCAGGGGGCCTGCTGCCCCCGGGCGGGGCTCGGGCCCCTGCATTTGGCGGACCCGGGCCGTTAGCGGTCGAGGAGCGGGCCCGTCGTTCGGCGAATCAGGGGCGGCTGGGCCGGGAGGGAGGCGGACGCAGCGGGCGTCGCCTCGCGCGTCGGCGCAAGGACGGGGTTCGCCGTCTCGAGGGGCCCCGGGCGGTCGTCGACGAGCGTCTGAAGGACCAGCCGGACCGAGATGCTCTTGAGACCGACGGTGGCCAATTGCTTCTCGATGAGCTGCTCGAGCTTCGCGAGGTCTTCCGCGACAATCTCGATGCTCACGGGGTTCGCGCCGGTCATGACGGAGGCGCGGATGATGTTCGGGATGCTCTTGAGCCGCTGGGTCACGGCGGGGATGGCGGAGAGGTCGCATTCGGCCTGGACCATGGCCCGGATCGGGAAACCCAGCTTGGCCTGGTCGACGTTCGCCCGGTACCCGCGGATCACGCCGCGCTGCTCGAGCATCATGATCCGCTCGCGAACCGTCGATTCGGCGCGGTTCAGGATTCGCGCAAGGTTCGAGAACGTCATCCGGGCGTCTTGCTGCAGCAACTCGATTAGGCGGATGTTCGTGTGGTCCAGTTTCATGGTTCCATCTCCCGGCCGCGTCCGACTCTGGAACGAAACGGCCCGCGTTACTTAAGGCCTCGCCGTGACCGCCTGTCCGCTCCGCGAACTCCACAGGAAACGGCCAAGGGCGGCGGCGGTTTCCGCGCCGAAATTGTCGACCTTTGTCCTAGGCCGGAGAATGGTTGAGGCTCAACCAGTAGGAGCCGATCTGCCCCAGCACGCGGACGAGCTGGTCGAAATCGATCGGTTTCGAGACGAAACTGTTCGCC
>JACPAO010000133.1 GCA_016180755.1 Methanobacteriota archaeon | reverse complement strand
CGCCTTCCGACCGGAGAAACCGTCATGTGGTTTCCTTGGCGTTGCGACCATACCTACCTGTCGGGGGGATCGGTGGATGTGGCTCTGGTGGCGGGGCGCTCTACTTGTCGTCGTGGCGCTTCAAGACGCGCACGTTCTCGCCCTTCACCGTGACCGGGATCGGCACCATCGCCTCGAAGAGCTCGACCGTGATCTCTTCCTTCGCGTCGTCGATCCGCGTGACCTTCGCCTTCTCGCCCCGGAACGGACCCGAGACGAGCTCCACGATGTCGCCCTCCGAGATCTTCGCGACCGCCGAGACCGGCGTGAGGAAATGCTCGATCTCCGAGAACGGCACGGGGTCGGTAAGAAGCGTCCGCGCGTACGAGATGATCTTCACGGTCCGCTCGAGCATCTGCACGTCGTCCGCCTCGACGAACACGTACCCGCGAAGCTCTTGCGGCGCGAGAACGGAAAAGATGGGAAGCTTCGACTTCTTCGCCTTCGCTACGATGAGGTCGGCGACGTTTCGCTCCTGACCGACCTGCGTCTTGATCGCGTAGATGTTCGGGTCCCCGCCCGCCGCGGCGGGAGCCGGAGCTGGCGCGACGGATTTCTTGACCGGCAGTTCGGGAGGTTTCTCCTCCCCGATCATGATGCCGAGGCCCTCTTCCTTCTCGTCCTGGTACATGGCGTGCGCCTCTGTCGATGGGGGCCCCTCCCACGGTACAGAACACCGCAAAAAGGGGCAGTCCGCGGTAGTGGGGCCTCTTATATTAACGTTCCTCGCCGCGCGCAGCGAATTCGGCCACGCCCCGCGTCGCGTCCATCACGCATCTGGCAAGGCCGAGTCGCGGGCGGGCGCTCCCGATGGAAAGGCGACCCGCGCGTTGGCCCGCGCCGGCTCACGGCCGGATCCTAGGGGGCGGTGACGGCGGTGGCGGCGGCGCGCCGCCCGGCGGGGGCACGATCACGACCACCTGCTGCTGTTGCTGCTGCCCTCCTCCCTCGTTGCGGAGGTACACGACGAGAATGAGGAGCGCGGTCGCAAGGACGATGCCGCCGATGAGACCTATCACGGCAAGGAAGTACATCATCGCGATCATGGCGCCGATCGCCGCCGCGCCCGTGTGCCAGTGGCCGAACCACACGCCCCACCCTGCCCGGAGCCTCCCTGGTTCGTGCCCGAGCCGACGGACCCCCCGCCCGCGTTCTCGCCGGTGGAGCCGAAGCTTCCCTGCGTCTGCGTGGACTGTGTCTGGGCGCCGCTTCCGGCGCTTCCGCCGCTTCCCCCGCCGCCCACCCCGGAGCCTCCGGAGGATGAATCCCCGCCGGAGCCCCCGACGCCGCTACCACCCGAGGACGACGAATCGGACCCCGAACCGCCACCTCCGGTCCCACCCTGCTGCGCGCCACTTCCCCCGCCCACCTGCTGGGGCCGCACGCCCCCCTCGTCCCACACGAGGTTCGAGACGGGCTCCGAGAACGCCCAGACGTGGGCCTCGTCAAAATAGAGAAGCGGTCCGAAAAACAGCACCGCGGCCAGGCCGAGCCCGACCGTCTCCCATGTGCCCACGGACCGACCAGGGCATCACGCTTATTTCAACGAGGCGTTCGCGACGCGTTGGACGCATCCCAAACGTCGACGAACATCGATTGGCGGCCGTTCGTGATTACGGGGATTGCCTTAGCCGCCGCGCTCGCCCTCAACCTCGTAACGCACAACCGGCTCTGGTTCTGGTACACCGTCCTCGGCCTCGGGATCCTCCTCACGTTCGCCGGAGCGACGAACGCGTACCGCCTGAGGACACCGCCCGCCGCGGTCTGGGGCGTGGGGCTCACGGCCGCCCTCCACTACGTGGGCGGAAGCCTAAGCGGACTCCACCAGATCGGCGGCCCGAACGGGCTCTACTACGCCTTCCCGTGGTGGGACAACGTCGTCCACGTCCTTGGCAGCGCCGCGGTCGCCATCGCCGCGTACGCGACCCTCGCCGCGCGCGTCCACGCGTCGCGCCCGTGGCTCGCCCTCCTTGCCGCCTCGCTCGCGTCGCTCGTCGGCGTCCTCGTCGAACTCTACGAATTCGCCCAGTTCGTGTTCCTCAAGACCGTGGACCAGGGGTTCTACACCAACACGGTCCTCGACCTCTACTACAATGTCCTGGGTGCGGCGCTCGGGGCCATCGCCTGCGGCCGCCTCACCCCGCCGGCACCGGCCGACGCGGCGCTGCTACTTGACGTTGAGAAGACCCATAATCCACGTCATGAGTAGGAAGATGGCGAACCCCATCGCGCCCAGGATCGCGATCCCGATCCCCGTGATTTGGCTCGCCTTCTGGAACTCTTCCGGTTCCGGCTTCCGCGCCATCTTGATCACGCGGCCGTAGCGGCCGTGGCCGATGCGCTTCAAACGGTTCTCGACCTTGACCTGGGCGTCCCACGCCTTGTCCACGAACGTCTTCTGCGGCCCCGAAGGAAGGTGCTCCGGCACGCGACGCGTCGGATGCTCCTCGTCGATCTCCTGCTCGATCTCCTCGAGCGCCTTCTGCGCCTCGCGCTCGACGACGGGATCCGGCAGCGAGCTCGTGGGCTCCTCGTCCTCCTCCTCGTCGGGCTCGAGCGGGGGCGGGAACGGCTGAGGCTTCTTCTCGGACTCGCCCATGGAAAGTGGGCCGCCCAAAACGGGCCCCCTTGATAAGGCTTGTCTGCGAGACGCGTCGCGATCACAATTCGCGGGGCGTCGGCGGGAGCGCCGTCTTGGAGGTGACGTACCGCGTCGCCACTCGGTGCGCCAAGGCAAGTCGTTGCCGCGGACCCCAACCCAAGAGGTGCCCCGCCAGGTTCCCGGCATTCCAGGCGTCGCCGGCGCCCGTCAGTCGAAGCGGCCTCGACCGTTCTCCCGCAACGTGCACCTTCTCCCCCGCTCGGGCGGAGACGGCCCACGTCCGCGTGTGAAGGTCGATGAAACCCTGGGTCCGCCTGGAAAGCGACACGGCCAGCGTCGGCAACGGCGAACGCTCGTCCCTGGTGAACGCGCGAAGCTCGTTCTCGTTGAGACCCCACGCATCGACCCGCCTCCAGATCGACTTCGCCCCCAGGAGCCCGTCCCGGTCCGCGCCGCGATGCCGCGGATCCGCCGTGTCGACGAAGAAGAACGCCGGCCTTCCAGCAAGCCGCCGCGCGAGCGCCCGAAGGAGCGCCGTCCCCTTGCGGTTCTGCGCCCAATTCACGGCCGCGACCGCGTCGGCGCCCTCGATGAGCCGCCAAGCTTTCGCCGACAGACGCTCGGGCCCGAACTCGCGCACCGGCCCCGAGTGGCTCAGCATCACGTTGCTCGACCCCGTCTCGAGGGCGATCGTCGTTGGACCCGTCTCCTCGACACGCACGTGTTCCAGGCCCAGCCCGCTTCCCTTCGTGGACTCGCCGAGGACGAACCGCCCCACCGCGTCCGTCTGGGCAATGAGGTCGACCTTCGCCCCCAGGCGGGCGAGCGCGAAGGCCAGGTTCGTCGCGTTCCCGCCCGCCTTGAAGGTAATCGGGGGAACCAGCAGGTTCCCTCCCCCGTGCGCGGCGATTCGGTCCATCTGGGCCCGGGCCTGGGCCCACGGCGGAAGGCGCACGACCGCGTCCAGAAAGAAATCCGGAAGGCACACGATCCGTTTGCGCCGCAGACCCGCAAGCGACGGCGTGGGCATCGGTCGGCGAAGCTGGGCGCGGCCTATGAGGGTTGTGCAACCATCGACGCGTCAGGCGGCGCGAACCGCGCGCAACTGGACGGTCCGGCCGCCACGAAGACGCTCGATCAAGCCCTCGCGCGAGAGACGGTCGACGAGGTGGCTCGCCTGCGAAGGCGCGATCCCCACGCGGGAGGCGGCCGCGCCGACCTCGATGCCGGGCTGCGCCAGGACGAGGCGGTACAGGTCCGCGGCATGCGATTGCCGCAGGACCGCCCGCTGACGCATGTCGCGGGGCGAGAACCGGCCGGCTGGGAAGTAGTGCCGGAAACCGTCGGCGCGCACCGACGAAAGAAGCCGCTCGCGCTCGAGCACGTAGAGATGATGGAGGGCGACGCCGCGAGGGAGCCGCAACCGCGCCGCGAGACCGCTGGCCGTCACCCCGGGATCGGCCGCGACGGCCTCGACCATGCGCGCCCGCGTCGCATGGTCCAA
The DNA here is from genome assembly GCA_016180755.1 of Methanobacteriota archaeon. Classification (GTDB taxonomy): domain Archaea; phylum Thermoplasmatota; class E2; order JACPAO01; family JACPAO01; genus JACPAO01. Next base: position 162 of record JACPAO010000133.1, on the reverse strand, counting down.
AAGCCGCGGCTGCACGAGCCGCGTGAAGAGCAGCAACGCGACGAGCGACAGTTCCTTGCGGTACACGAACAGGCCCGCAAGCCCGGCCAACGCCACGCCTCCTCCCACCACGAGCGCGAGCCCGCCCCCCGCCCCGTGCCGACCCCCGGGAACGAGGGGGCC
>JACPAO010000125.1 GCA_016180755.1 Methanobacteriota archaeon | reverse complement strand
ACGGCCACCACCTCGATGCCTCTTCCCAGTGCGGCGCGGTAGACGTTGCGCCCGATGCGGCCGAAGCCGTTGATTCCCACCCGGATTTTTTTCATCCCTGTGGGCCCCCTACGGGCGGGGGGTTTTAAACATTCCGGCTTCCCCTCTGTGGGTGATGAAGATTGAGCCCGAGTGCCTCCCCTGCAATCTGGAGCGGCTGCGGATGGAGCACCCCGCGATGGTCGGGGCCATTCCTGCCCGACGGATGCGTGCCCTCCTGCGCAGGTACGACAATTTGGTCCTTCTCCCGCCTACGACTAACAATTACAAGGTCCTTGAGCGTGCGGACGTTGTGGTTTCGATCAATTCGAAGAGTGGCGCCGAGGCCGCGCTCCTAGGAAAGCCGGTCGTCGTCCTGGGGGACGCTTTCTATGCCGACTCCTCGCTCGTGACCCGTGTAGACCACCTCGAGGATGTGGCGGACGCCATTGCGCGCCTCGTCCGCGAGCCGAAACAAGCGGACCGCCAGGCGATCGAGCGCTTCTTCGCCGCTGTCTGGGCAAAAAGTCTGCCGGGGGAACTCTACGTGTCATCGGAGGCGAACGTCAAACAGTTCTCCCATTCGATCATCCGCGCGGCGCAAACGAAGGACCCTGCATGCTGACCGTCATTTCCGCCTCCTTGGTGACGTACCAGTTGGGTTGGCTCATAAAGAAGAGGCCCACCGCGGCGCTCGCCGCGGCGTTCCTCCTGTTCTCGCTCTTCATGAGGACGGCCGCGCTGATTTACTTGGACCTCGCGGGACCCGTTTATTCGACCCAGCTCGAGCGAATTATCGGCGGTGGTAGCGCCCTTCCAGTTTTTGCCGCCATCGTGGCCGCATTCATGGCGAGCCTCTCCTTCGCGTTCCGGCCCGCCGCTCTGGGCAGGTGGAGGCCGCCCGCCGACGACGCGCGGGTTCGGGGCGGTGACGCGTCCACCGTTGCGTTCGTCCTTTTTGGATTCGCCATCCTGCTATTGTACGGTGACTTGCTGCGACGACAACAGATTCCGCTCTTGGCGGGAATCGATCGGCTCCAGTACACGGCCGTGGCGGGTGTTCTTCACGTCGTTTCCCTCGAGTTTGGGTTCCTCATCGCCGCCGCGCTTGGCTACCTGTTCGTACGCCCGCGCATTCGCGGCCGGGAATTCGATTTCCGTTTCTTGGGACTTTCCCTCGCATTGCTCCTTTATTTTGCCCTCACAGGACACCGTTTCTCGGCCTTCTACAGCTTCACGAGTTTCTTCGTCGTGCCCCTCGCGGCCATTCCGGCCATGGCGGCCGTCGGTAAGCTGCCGCCCGCACCGCGGCGATCCCCGTTCAAGGCATTCGCCAGTTCCCCTCGCGGCCTTACGGCGGGCGCGTTCGTCGCCGCCGCTGGACTGGCCTGGCTAATTTCGAACTCCGTCACCCGCGTTCGAGCGTACGAAGACCCCGTCGCATTCCTGAAACAACGGATTCTCGTTCAGCCTTCCGAGTTTTGGTGCGTGACCTGGGAGGAGATTGTATCGGGGGTCCGGTATTCGTTTGGCGATGTCTGGAACCGTCTTTTCGTCGATCCAATCGACCCGAATCGGAATACGTCAATCCAGTGGCTCATGGAAAAGACGCTGGGGTACGAGCGCGCCTCCGAGCTCCTGGCTAATGGAACGCAGTTCGCAGGCGGCTACCCGGAAGTGTTCTTTGACCTTCTCGGGCCGTGGTTTGCGCCCATCGCGATTGCCGCGTTTCTCGTCCCGACGGTGCTTCTCCTCCGCCTCGTTGTGCGCGCGAGCGTCGAGGGTCGAGCATTCACGATGCTGGCCGGCGTTTACGTGTACTACGGTTTCACGCTGCTTTACATCGGAGGCATGCTGAATTTCTTGTCCAGCTGGACCTACTGGGCAAAGGTCAGCGTCCTCGTCCTCGTGTACGTCGCGGAGCGGAGGCAACCCGCGGTCGAAGCCAGCAAGGGAACACACGACCGATCCGGCGTCGCCGGTGCCAGGGCGCTTTCGGGAGGAGGTATCATTTGAAGAGGGCCTCGCCCCCCGGCGAGTTCGAGGACGACCTGGTGTCGATCATCACGCCCGCGTACCGGACCGCGCACCTGATCGGCGATACGATACGGTCTGTCATAGCGCAGACGTACCCGCGTTGGGAAATGCTCATCGTGGAGGACTGCTCGCCTGACGACACAGGGCAGGTCGTGCGGCGCTGGACCGGGGTCGATTCCCGCGTGAAGCTCATTGCCCTCGAGCGGAACGGTGGGCCGGCGGCAGCACGCAACGCAGCGCTCGAGCGCGCCCGCGGCCGCTGGATCGCGTTCCTCGACAGCGACGACCTCTGGCTTCCGCGCAAGCTCGAAACGTCAATCGCGTGGGCGAAGGCGCAGCGAAGCCCTCTGGTCTACACGGGTTACCGTCGGATGTCGGCGGACGGGAAGCGCGTGGGCCGCGCCATCAATGTGCCAAAGAGCCTGACCTATCGTCAGCTTCTTGGCAATACCGCGATCGCGACGTCCACCGTGCTCGTTGACCGGTCCGTTGCGGGCGACTTCAGGATGAGGCAGACCTACTACGACGACTTCGACGGCTGGCTTCGGATCCTGAAGGGCGGCCACCGCGCGGCCGGGCTCAACGAGGATCTGATGCGGTACCGCGTCTTGTCGGGGTCGGTCTCGCGGAACAAGATCCGGTCCTCTCTCCAAGTGTGGAGGGCGTACCGCAAGCTCGAGCGGCTTTCGCTTGTCAGGTCCGCCTGGTGCTTTTTCCGTTATGCGATGCACAATCTCATGAAGTATAGCAGATTCTGAGGCGAGACAGCCTCGGCATGGTGGTGTTTCGATCTTGGTTTTCTCGGCGCGCTTCAATCGTCAGGCGGGGAGGGCGATGCCTTGACGGCCCGCCACGAAGCGGTGCTTGTTACAGGGGCGAACGGCTTCATCGGCCGCGCCGTGGGCGCCCGACTCCTCAGCGAGGGGTGGCGCGTCCGCGGAGCGGTCCGATCCAGGGACCGCTGCCTACGGCTTCCGTCCGGGGTCGACGGATGCGTGGTCGGCGACATCCATGAGGGAACGCGGTGGGACGAGGCCCTCCATGGAATTCAGACCGTGATTCATCTTGGCGCAGCGGTACACGGCGGCCGGGAAAGGGACGGCCGCCATGATGAAGCTTTCCGCGTCAACGCCCTCGGAACGGCGCGACTTGCGCGTGCGTGTCTCGAGAGGGGCGTACGGCGTCTCGTCTTCCTCAGCTCCGCAAGCGTCCTCGGCCCGCTCGGGAAGGGCGCGCCCCCCGCGCGGGAAGACCGCCGGTGCCGTCCCGTGACGGCATACGCGCGCAGCAAGCTTGCGGCGGAGGAAAGCCTCCGCGGCGCCGCGCACGACGGTCTTGCGTCGGTCGCACTCCGGCCACCCATGGTCTATGGGTTCGAGGCCCCTGGCAACTTCGACCGGCTCGCGCGTTGGATCGAAAAGGGCCTCCCTCTTCCCATCGGAATGGTGAAAAACGAACGCAGTTTCCTCTACATCGGCAACTTGGTGGACGCAATCGCTCGACTACTTTCCAGCCCGATGGAAGGTTTCCGCGTATTCCACATCGCCGACCGCGAGAGGCTTTCCTCGGGGGAATTCGCGCGCCGCTTGGGGTCGGCGCTGGGCCGGCGCGCGCATCTTGTGCCCGTTCCGCCACCGTTTCTGCGCCTCGTTGGCAGGGTGACGGGACGAACCGAGGACCTTGAACGACTCATCGGGTCGTCCACCCTCGATGACGAAGCGTTCCGCACCACGTTCGCCTGGAATCCCCCCTTCACAAGCGACGAGGCGTTTGGCTTCATCCGCGAAGCACGATACGCGCGCTCGCCCTCCAAGGACGAACCATGACGCCGCCAGCGGTCTTCGCCGCAGTCGTGGCGATCGTCGCCGTCGCCTCCACGCTGATGACCGGCCTGGTTCGAGCCGCCGCCCCCCGAGTCGGGCTCTTCGATGTCCCCGGGGCCCGCAGCCTTCATACGCGCCCAACCCCGCGGGGCGGCGGAATCGCCGTGGTCGTGTCGGTGCTCGCGGGCGTGGCCTGGGCGGCGAGCCAAGGGCTTATTGATTCGGGCCTCGCGCGGGCGCTACTTCTTGGCGGCGGCGTGGTGGGGTTCGTTGGACTCCTCGACGACGCTTTCCGTGGACTCCGGAACTCCATCCGCCTCACCGCCTGGTTTCTCGCGGCCGGTGGGGCGGTGTGGTCCTTGGGAGGCCTCACGGCGATCAAGCTCGGCCTGTTCACCCTCCCCCTCGGCCCGGCGGGTTCCCTCCTCGCGGTAGTCTTCACAGTCTGGATGATCAACCTCTACAACTTCATGGACGGCATCGACGGGATCGCCGGCGGTCAGGCCCTCGTCGCTGGAGCGGCCGCCGCAGGCCTCCTCGCCGCGTCCGACCACCTTGGACTTGCGCTCATCGCCGGCCTCATCGCCGCGAGCGCGGCCGGATTCCTGCCCTGGAACTGGTCCCCGGCGCGGATTTTTCTGGGGGACGTAGGGAGCGGATTCCTCGGCTTCACCTTCGCGGTGCTCGCCCTCGCCTCGGAGACCGCCGGCGCGTTGCCTTTGCTGGCGTGGGCCCTCTTGCTGCTGCCCTTCCTGGTCGACGCCACCCTCACCTTGGCCCGCCGCGCGCTGGCCCGCGAACCCTTGTACAAGGCCCACCGCTCTCACGCGTACCAACTCGCCGCTCAGCGGTTCGGCCGCCACGCACCAGTCGCGGCGGCCGTCGTGGGCCTCGACCTCGCCCTCGCCGTCGCCGCGGCGGCGGGCGCCGCCCACCCGGCGCTCCTCCTCCCGCTCCTGGCCGCGGCCCTCGTCTTCCTTGCCATCGTCTGGCTTAGGATCACCGCGCCATTGCGGCACGCGCGTGGGGGCGTCTCGAGCACGACGTCGAGCCCCCCGAGCCGTTGAGCAGCGCCTCCCCCTTACTTGGCGTCCGCGGGGTGCTACGGTTGCTGCGCCAGTTTTCCCGCCGCCGATTCTTTGGACCGGCGATGCGGAAAGGGTGCACAGATGAGAGGGCTAGCGGCATCGGCCCGATTTTTCCGACGGGGACCAACTTGGAGGAGCGTAAGCTAGCGTTAGCTGAACCGGAGGCGTTCATCCCGCATCGGACGTGCATTTCCTATCGCGGCCCGGCCGATGGATTCCCACTGCGTCGCCGCTGGCCCCGAATCCAGTCCACGCCGAACACCGCTACGAAAGCCGCCATCAGGCCCCCCACGGCGCCCACCGCGAAGTTGAACACCACCCGCGGCTCCGAAGGGCTCAACGCGGGCGCCGGTTCATCCAATACCAGCCAGTAGGTCCGCTGGCGCGCGTAGTTGTCGGCCCGTCGCTCCGCCTCGGCCTCGCTCTGATCGGAAGGATTCTCCCGGTAGTAACGGTCGAACGCTTCCTGCCTGGTCAGATCCTCCAGGAGGGGTCTGAGCTCGCCAAGCGTTCCCAAAAAGGCGGCCACGATGGCGCGCGAAACCTCGGGATCGGGAGTCTTCGCCGTGAACAACACCACGCGTTCGTTGGATGCGGGTCCGAATGCCGCCTTTCGTTTGACCGAGATGTGCCCAAGCAGCTCACTGGCCTTTTTCTCGGCAGGCCATGATGCATTTGCACCGCCAGGAAAGACTGGGCCTTCGAGCCGCAGCCCTAGCTCCTCCACGACCAGTTCGGCTGCCTGACGCGATTCGAGCCACGCCTTGGTGATTTCTGGCTCGTCGGTCAGGACCAGCGTGGCGCTCGACTCGTACTGGCGTTCCCACGCCGCGGTGAGGATGGCCGTGACCACCAGGATCGAGGCGAAGACGGCAAGGAAGAGGAAGCGGTGACGGTACAGCACGCGCAGTACCTCCCAGACCCGCCCCTCGGATTCCGCCCGTGGCTGGGCGTCGACTTTTGATTCGGGCTCGTGGGGCTGCAAGTAATCCAGCAAAGGAGAAGATGCCTTAAGAGCGTATCCGAAATCAAGCGTTCTTGCAGAGCAAACGCGGCGAGCAGCACGAATCGGCCGAACGTTGAAGCGCCCAACGCCGACCCGGATTTGCTTCGCCGACCAGGGCGAGGCGCGGCACCATGGCAAAACCTAAGAAGTCGTTAGGGCCCTGCGGCGACGATGAACCTACGGCTGGTCACGCTGGGCCTGGCGTCCCTCGCCCCGCCCTCCACCTCCGTCGCGGCGCCAGGACCAAAGGTCGTCCCCGCGCCGCCGATGCCGTCTGGCGCAACCCGTCCGCTGCGAAAGTGGGCGTTCCGCCACAAGGCCAAGCTAAAGCAGTGGCTGGATGCATCGCCGTCCTACCTCCCCTATCCGCTGTTGAATCGTCTCGGCCTGCAAGTGATTCGCGTGCTCGCCGCCTGGTGGCGGTACGCCCTGCGGCGGCAGCGCAACCATCCGGAGCTTGCGCAGCACGAGGCGGCGCTGGATCGAGAGGGCATCGCGGTTATCCGGGATTTCTTGCCGTCGGACGACTTTGCCGCCCTGGCCGCGGCCTATGCCGAGTTTGGGCACTCGGGCCGCGTCACGTGCGTGCGAAACAAGGACGGAACTGGCGTCGACTGGTATACGGGCCGAATCGATTGTGGGTACGAGAAGAGCGCCGCGGAACGCATGCTCTCGGAAAAAATCGCTCGCCATCCGGCGGTGTTGAATCTCGCAGAGCACGTGCTACGCCGGTCGGTGAAGGAACCGCCCACGCTTTCTTACCAGCGACTGGTCGTCGAGCATGGGTACGTGGATGACAAGGACGTCGAGGGCGTCCTGCACTCGGACCGCTACTACCCCTGCGTGAAAATGGCCTTCTATGTCAACGCCCAGGAAGAGGCCAACGGCGCCTACGTTTACTGCCGCGGATCCCATCGCCGGAGCATGGCGCGGCTGCGCCACGAGTACGAATACAGCGTGCGCGAGTCGCGATTTCTCCTGGGAAAAAAGAGCCGGCTCGACCCGAAGCTGATGGAGCGAGGGCGACCCAGAATCAGCGATGAGCACACCCGCGCGATGGACCTCTCGCCGTCCGCCATCGTCGCGCCGGCCAATACGTTGGTTGTCTCAAACAACATAGGGTTCCACCGGCGGGGAACGATCTCGCCGGGGCGCGAGCGCCAACAGATCCGGATCATTTTTTACTACGTCCAGCGCCCATGGTACGGCCGACTCGCCGCCAGGCTTTTTTTCCGGGGGCGGGACCCAGCGTCCGATCATCCTGACGCAATGGGCAAAATGGCCTAACCTCGACGATCGGATATGCAAGGTCGGCGTCGTCATCGGGCCCGGCACCAAGATTGGGGTCAATGGCGCCCTTACCCTTGGACCATCGTGGGCGCGAAACGCGTGGCCGGCGCCTGGGCGGGTGCTCTCCGCGTGGGTCGCGGATAGATTGGTGTGGGTTTGGCTAGCTTTTCCTCTGCAACCACACCCAAAAGTTACCAATACCCTTCGAAAACAATATATATAACCCCCACATAACATCAGACCGCTGAGACTAGCCTTTTAAACCTTTGTCGTAGCCGGTCCCACTGGTTAGGATAGTGGTAAGAGGCGCGTCCGAAGGGAGGTCAACCGAAATGGTCAAGAAAGAGAAGGAGCCGGTCGAGGAGATCACCACCTGTCCGGAGTGCGGCAGCAACCAGCTGAAGCACGACTACGAGCGCGGTGAGCTCGTCTGCGACACGTGCGGCCTCGTCTTGGACGACTCCTTCATCGACCAGGGCCCCGAGTGGCGCGCCTTCGACTCCGAGCAGCGCGAGAAGCGCGCCCGGGTCGGCGCCCCGATGACCTACACGATCCACGACAAGGGTCTTTCCACCATGATAGGGTGGAAGAACAAGGACTCCTACGGCAAGTCCATCCCGACCCGGAACCGGGCCCAACTCTACCGGTTGCGAAAGTGGCAGCGCCGGATTCGTGTTAGCAATGCGACCGAGCGGAACCTCGCCTTCGCCCTTTCCGAACTCGACCGGATGGCCTCCGGCATGGGTCTTCCCCGCAACGTCCGTGAGACGGCGGCCATGATCTACCGGAAGGCCGTCACGAAGAACCTCATCCGCGGACGCAGCATCGAGGGCGTCGCCGCGGCCTCGCTGTACGCGGCGTGCCGCCAGTGCGACGTGCCCCGGACCTTGGACGAAATCGCGGACGCCAGCCGTGTCAGCCGCAAGGAGATCGGGCGCACCTACCGGTTCATCGCGCGGGAGCTCCAGCTGAAGCTCATGCCGACGAGCCCCGCGGACTACATCCCCCGGTTCTGCTCGGAACTGAAGCTCTCGGGCGATGTCCAGGCGAAGACGATCGAGATCCTGAAGCAGGCCGCCGACAAGGAGCTCACGAGCGGACGAGGCCCCATGGGCGTCGCCGCCGCCGCGATCTACATCGCGAGCATCCTGTCCGGCGAGCGCCGGACGCAGCGCGAGGTCGCCGAGGTCGCGGGCGTGACGGAGGTCACGATCCGGAACCGGTACAAGGAGCTCGCGGAGCGCCTCGACATCGACATCGTGCTCTAGGCGCGTGCGCTTCGTCCCCGTGCCCGTTCTTCGCGGGCGGCCCTAGGACTCGTCGGGCCGGCATAGGTCCAGCGATGCGTCGTGGGCGGCGAGGATCATCTTCCGCCCGGCGACGGAATCCGTGTGCGTCGCGTCGAAGAACTCGTCCGTCGTCCCGCCGTACGATTCCGGCCTCGCGAAGTCAAGCACGTGCACGTTCGGTGCGCAAAGCGATAGGAGCGCATCCATGAGCCGGTCGTGGACGCGCCCGTAGATATCCTCCTGCACGAGGGCGTCCGCGAAGTCCGGGTGGAAGGGCGTGTGGAAGATTCGAACCGCCGCGCCCTCGGCGATCGCCCGGCGAACCAGGTCTTGGAGGAAGGCAATCTCGACGGGGTCGGGTTCGGTGAAGTTGCGGTATTCCCCCATGTGGAAGCGGATCGTCTCCTCCAACCAACCTTCGGCCTCGCGAACACCGGCGGCCCTTTCCTCCTCCGCCCGAGGGTGCCGCAGGAGGCCGTCAGGCTCGATCACCAGGTCATCCGCGCGTTCCTTGGGCCGGGTCGTCAACGATGTCCACGATTCTCCGAGGTAGGCCACGTTCAGGCTGCGAAGGAGCTTGCCGGGAAGTTCCCACCATTCCGTGCCGCCCGGGCTGGCCCCTTCCAGGTTTTCACGCACAAGGTCACGCGCGCGGGACCCCCGGCCGCCACTTTCGAATTTCTGCACATAGTCGGCCTCCACCCCGATGAGGACCGTGTTGACGGAGGCCCCGCCGCCCAGGCTCCAGTTCAGGGCCGCCGACCCGTCTCGGGCGGTCGCCGACGCCGTCAACGCGAAGTTGAAACCTTGTCGGGCTCCAACCTCGCGAAGGGCGGCCGGCGGCAGGCCGGTGCTCCGGCTCGATCCCAAGATGAGAGCGTCGGGGCGGGACGCAAGGCGTTCAAAGCGCATCACCTTTCCCTCCAGTTCGTTCTCGTAGGTCGGGGGGACGAGGTCCGTCGGGAACTCCCCGTACGGGTTGCCGACCACGTTGACGGTCGCGCTCAAGCCGCCCGCGCCCACGAGGGTGACGAGGAACCAGCGAAGGAATCTTGGATTGCGGTGCATGACAACCTCAGAACCGGTAATACAGGAAAGGGCTCGGCCGGACGTTCAGCATCACGATGGAGGCAAACAGCGCCGCCGCCGCGAAGACCGCGTGCCGGGCGCGCAGCGTCGCGTCGTTCCTAAGGGGGCCGACGAAGAGCACCGCGACCAGCAGCGAAACGCCGACGAGAACGGGGACCGACAGGGCGAACCCCTCGGTGAGCCCGGTCGGCACGAGCATCCGCGCGTAGACAACCAGGGCGTGGTCGACGGTTTCGGCCCGGAACAGCACCCAGCCTAGCGTGATCAAGAAGAACGTGCAGGTCTTCTGCACGGCCGAAGGCCAACTGGCCCACTGGGGCTCGAGCGCGCGGTGCCCCAGGAGCAGTAGGCCATGGAAGGCGCCCCAGGCCGCGAAGGTCCAGGACGCGCCGTGCCACATGCCGGCCAGAACCATCACCAGCATGAGGTTCAGAGCGGTCCGCCGGGCGCCGCGACGGTTCCCCCCGAGGGGGATGTAGAGGTAATCGCGAAACCAAGACGAGAGGGAAATGTGCCACCGCTTCCAGAAGTCGGAGGGGCTCGAGGCCTGAAACGGGGCGTCAAAATTCTGCGGAAGCCGAAGTCCCAAGAAATAGCCGAGCCCGAGCGCCATGTCGCTGTATCCGGAGAAGTCAAAGAAGAGCTGCAAGGAGAAACCGACCGCCGCGACCCACGCCCCGGGTGTGGAGAGCGTGGCCGTCGGACTCCATAGGGGATCGATGGTCTGGGCGATCGTGTCTGCGATGAGGACCTTCTTTGCCAGTCCGATGGAAAAGAGGTAGAGGCCAAGGTTGAGGTGGTTGGGCTGGGGGACGCGGGGAAGCTCGTCCAACTGGCTCGAGATCGACCGGTAACGCACGATGGGGCCCGCCACGAGGTCGGGGAACATCGAGACGAACGCCAGGTACTTGAGAAAATTCCGCGTCGCCGCGACCTCGCCGCGGTACACGTCGATCGTGTAGCTCATCGTCTTGAAGGTGAAGAACGAGATGCCGACCGGCAGGACGATGGACGCGTAAGGGACCTCGATGGGAGATCCCAGCACGGCGAAGAGCGATCGGAAACCGTCCAGGGCGAACAGGGCGTACTTGAACACGGCCAGGATGCCGAGATTGAAGGAAACCGAACAGACGAGCCACAACTTCTTCCGGGTGCCGGCCGCTATCCGCAGCGCGAGAACGTAGTCGACGGCTGCCGTCGCCACGAGCAGCCCGGCAAAGCGCACATCCCAGAAGCTGTAGAAGACCAGGCCGGAGACCGCGAGCATGGCCACTTTCCAGGTGCGGTGCGGGACGGCCCAGTAGAGCACGAGCGTCGCCGGGAGGAACAGAAAAAGGAAACATGGCGAATTGAAGAGAGCCTCACACGCCATACCCGCTTCGCGAAACAGTCGTTACGGCAACAAAAACCATTCGCTGCCTGCACCCCGCCGCCGGGCGGGGGCGTGGGCGACTCTTGGAGTCATCGCCGGGGCAGGCCTCGCCGGTCCCCCGCGCGAGACCTTTCGCCGGCCCAACTAGTGGTGCGCGTGGCTCGCCTTGCCGAACGTCGTCACGACGTCCGTGAACGCGTAGTAGCCGACGAACGCGCCGGAGAAGCCGGCCGTCGCGTACCCGACGGAGTAGGTCCCCTTCTTGTACGGTTCGTGGTTCTTGAAGAAGAAATCGAATTTGTCCCCGACGCCGCTAAGCGTCTGCTCGCGGTGGGTGTTGTCGGGGAACACGACCTCGTAGTGGAAGAGCCCGGGGCCGTCGACGCGCGGGGCCGGCGGGTCAGGGGGAAGGGCGTAGGTGAACAGGAACGAGATCTCCTGGAGGAACGAGAAATCGGTGTTGACGGCAAACTGCTCAGCGGGCGGGACGGGCCCGACGCTCGTGTCGAACACCCAGAACGGGTTCAGGATGAACCGCTCGTACAGGGGCGCCTTCGTGACCTTGTGGAAGTCGCCCGTGTAGTTCGTCCCGTAGTCGGTGAGTTCGAAGTACGTCATGATGCGTCCCTGGGGCGTCCGCTTCTCGTACTTCGTGAGCCACTTGACGGCGCTGCTGTAGGTGTAGTTTACGAAGTAGCCGTTGGCCGTCTTCCCGAGGACCGTGAGGCCGGGCGACGTCCCGTGAGGGTCCGGGACCTGGGTGAGCTCGCCGGCCGCGAACTGTGTCTTCACGTAGCCCGCTTCGCCCAAGGGGTCCTCGATGATCTCGGCCGCCCAGATCTTCCCGGCGTCCAGCGGCCAGTCGAAGAGCGTGTACGTCTTCCCCATCGCGCCCTCCGAGCCGGTGTGGCCGTTGAGGTTGGGGTCGACGTGGCCGACGTAGAAGTCGTTGAAGTGGGCGTCGACGATCCCGACGTCGCGCGTGCTCGCGCTCAACTCGTATCCGCCCGTGTCGGCGGCGCCGACGACGATCTTGTGCTTGCCGTCGACGAGCGTGCCGAACCCGAGGTCGACCTTGATGCCGATCTCGAACCAGTCCCCGTGGGTCCAGGTGGGGCGTTCGCCCGGGTTCGCCGGGGCGGCGCCGCCGCCTTGCGGGGCGGGCGCGCCGGGCAGCTGGGGCCCAACGTCCGTCACGGTCGCCTTCTCGGCGCAGCCTGCGAGCGCGGCGGTGACGAGGATGCAGATCAGGGCGAAAGGCCGTCGGTCCATGTTCGAGGCGTAGGTCTTCGAGGGCCTATAAAACGCCATTGGACTCTGCAGCGCAGAGGTGTCCAGGCCCATGCAAGTCATCCGTGGACCCAGCGCGTTGCCCCGCCGTCGACGGAGAGGGACTGGCCCGTGATGTAGTCCGCGTGGCGGCTTGCGAGGAACGCGACGGTCCGGCCGAGGTCGAGCGGCGTCCCGTACCGGCCGAGCGGGATGGCCCCCTCGCGGGCGAGGCGCGCGTCCGCCACCGAGATGCCGCGCCGCGCCGCCTCGTCCTTCAGGATCTCCTCGATGCGGATGGTCGCGATGGAGCCTGGGAGGACGTTGTTCACCCGGATCTTGTGGGGCGCCCATTCGAGGCTCAGCGTCTTCGCCAGCCCGACGACCGCGCTCCGGAGGCTGTTCGACAGGACGAGGTTCTCGATGGGCTGCTTGACGCTCGTCGACACGATGTTGGTGATGGAGCCGCCGTGAGCCTTCATGTGCGGGAAGGCGGCGCGGCTCGCGCGGACGTTCGAAAGCACGAGGAGCTCGAACGCCGAACGCCACTGGGCGTCCGTGGTCTCGGCGGTCGGGCCCGGCTTGGGTCCGCCGCCGTTGTTGACGAGGACGTCGAGGCGCTTCTGGCCAAAGTGCGCGACGGCCCCGTCGATGACCGTCTCCGGGCCCGCCGGCTTCGCGACGTCCGCGACGCAGGTCCAGACCTCGGCGCCGGTCTCCGACCGGAGCGTCTTCGCGGCCTCGTCGAGGCGGTCCGGGCGTCGGGCGCAGATGGCGACGAGGCAGCCTTCCTCGGCCAAGGCCCGCGCGACGCCGAAGCCGATGCCCTCGCTCGCCGCCATGACGGCGGCGACCTTCCCCTTGAGCCCGAGATCCATGCGCGTCGCGGCCAAGGGTGCGCGGCTCAAAAAGCCTACGCGCCGAAGAACTCGTCGAGCTTCGCCGCGCGCGAGAGCGAGGCGGCGGCCTTCGCGACCGGCAGCCCGAGCGCTTCCATCATTTCGAGGGCGTTCCGCGCCGCCTGGCCGCGGAAATGGTTGTTGAACACGACGAACGTGGCCCGGTCCTGAGCGGCGGCCTTCCGGATCGGATCCGCGAGAGCAGTGATCTCCGCCTTCGAGTACTGGTAGTTGTAGGGAGCCTGGCTCAACCCGCGTTCGCTCGGGGGGATGGTCTCGCGCCGGCCGTGCAGCCGGAAGTACGACCAAGGGGCCGTCTGGCTCTCGTGAAACCGGAACCCGAGCCCGTCGACGCGGACCGTGCAGACGCCAAGGCTCGCGAAGAGCTCCTGGACCTCGGGCGCGAGACGTTCGCCGACGTGCTCGAACCAGGACGCGTGCCGGAACTCGACCGCGACGTTGCGCCGCTTGGGCTCGAGGTCCTCGAGGAGCCGCGTCAGGGCGGAAAGCGCGTCCGATTCTCCGGCCTTTTCGAAGTAGGCGTAGTCGGGAGGAAGCTCGACGAGGATCGCCTCGAGCCGTTTCGCCCGCTCGAGCGGCTCGACGACGCGTTCCTGGAACAGGTTCCACGTGCGGACCGCGTCGTCGCGGTGGCCCTTGGGGAGGGCCTTGTGGGTGATGTCCTGGGGGAGCCTCGCCGCAAACCGGAACGTCGGCAAGGTTTCCACCCGCTCGAGCCATCCGGCGACGATCGCCTCCGCGGGGATAGCGTAGAAGGTCGAGTCGATCTCCACGAACGGGAACAGGTCGGCGTAGGCCTCGAGCCAGTGGGCGGGCGTCAGGCGGGGCGGATAGACGGGACCGACCCAGTCCCGGTAGGACCACCCGGCGCAGCCGACGAGGAAGGGAGCCATGGTCGTCGACCGCCTAGCGGTTCCGGGTTGATGAGGTTCCCGGCGCCGGCCCGCAACGCGTCACCGGTGGGCTTCCACGGCCAGTCGGTAGTCCCCGTCCATGACCACGGGCCTCCCCATGCTGACGACGTTGTTCGACCCTTGCAGGTTTCCGAACCATGAGAACCGCAGCCCCCAGAGCGAGGCGTCCGCGTAGGGCGAGTCCCACATGCGGGGCTCCACGGGGATGGTCCACACGTGCCGCCCATCGCGTTGGGCGGGCCGGCTTTCGTTCGGACGGACCGTGTTGCGCTCCATCGTCGTGCGGTCGGCGCCGTGGTAGCTTAGAGAGGGGTCGTAATGGAACTGTTCGGGCGTGGACGAATTGTACTGGAAAAGGATGCGGACCGTCGTCGTGTCCCACGGGACTGCGAGGAGCCGCGGCTCGAGCGCGGGCCGGCCGCCGACGGCCACGATGGACGGGTTGGCGTCCCGCAGCGGCCCGGACGCCTGGGAAAGGACCACGGTCGTGTTGGCGCCCCATCGGTCCGGGTGGGGCGGGGACGGTTCCAGCTCGCCGGGCGTCCGCACGATCTCGATGCGCGCGTGGAAGTCGAGTTGGATCAAGGTCGGGCCCCCCGACGTGGTCGCGAGGAGGGCGAACGACCACTGCGTGATGTGGGCGTGGGGCAAGTCGTTCATCGACGTGTTGAGGGGGATCGAGAGGGCGGCGTTCGGAGGGACTGGCAGGCGTCCCGTCGCGCCGGTCGGGGTTCGGTATTCGAAATAGAGCGCCGGCGTCGTGGGCATCCGGTTGGTCCAGTTGACGGTCGCGTTGATCCAACGAGTCCCGGGGATCACGGTCTGGCCTTCCCCCGGGTCCAGGGGGAAGCCGATCGAGCCAAAGTTCACGGAGGGCGTGCCTTGCTGGATCCTCTTGTCGAAGAGCACGATCGCCTGGCGGCCATCCCAGTAGTCGTGGACGTGGATCCCGTCCTTGTCGTCGAGGTAGGAGAAATCGTTTGGGTCGGTGATGACGTGACGTGTCCGTCCCGGCGGCGCGGAGGGCTCCGCGAGGCAGCCTGAGAACGCGACGAAGCACGCCGCAACGATGGCCGCGGTCCGCCCGACCTCCACGATCGCCGCGGTGGGCGGCGAGCTATTTCAACTTTCGCGGCGCCTTGGCGAGGCGCGCCTCGATCTCCGCAAGGCGGGCCTGGGCCTTCTTCTGTTCGACCTGGAGTTCCGCGAAGCGGCGGTTCAGGTCGGCGATCTGGGCCTGTTCGCCGAGCTTGTCCTGGACGTGCCGAAGGCTGTCGCGGGCGACCTTCTTGAGAAGCCCGATGGGCTCGCTCTCGATCTGCTTCACGAGGATGCCCACCAGTTCGGCGTCGGGGGTGTCGGCCGCCGCGGTGTAGGCCGAGCGCCGCTCGGGATGCGCGGTGTCCTTCATGAGGAGGCCGA
>JACPAO010000124.1 GCA_016180755.1 Methanobacteriota archaeon | reverse complement strand
GAGGCCAATGAGGGCCGGCCTCCTCGTGGCCTTCCTCGCGGTCGCCGGTTGCCTCCAGCCGTCGACGGAACCCGCCGGGGGCGAACCTTCTGCGACGCCGCAGCCCGCCGAGCTTCCGGCACAGCTCTCCTGGCGGAACGTCGCCGCCGCACCGACGCCACGCGTCGAGCACAGTGCCGCGCTCGTGGGTGACCGGTTCTACGTGGTGGGCGGGTTCATCGTGCCGTTCCCGGTGACCCCCCCGACCTCGTCGCAGACGCCCGCGTACGTGCCCACGCCGAGGCTCGAGATCTACGACCCCGCCACGGACCGGTGGACGACGGGGGCCGATTTCCCCATGAACCTCGACCACGCTCCCATGGTCGGCGTCGGAGGGAAGGCGTACGTGTTCTTTTGGTCGGGCGGGGCGAGCGCCGCCCACGCGTACGACCCCGCGACGAACGCGTGGACCAAGATCGCGGACATGCCGCGGTCGCACAATGCGGGCGCGGCCGTCGTGATCGGGGAGCGCGTCTTCGTCGTCGGCGGCTCCGGCGCCCAGAGCACGACTGTCGACGTGTACGATTCCAAGAACAACACGTGGTCGAGCCTCGGGGAGCCGATGCCGACGCGACGAGACCACTTTGGCGCGGCGGTCGTAGGGGGGAGGCTCTACGCGGTCGCGGGGGACGTAGGGGGCCATTCGCGCAACACGGGGGCGAACGAGGTCTTCGATCCGGCGACGGGCGAATGGTCGAACCGCACGGCGATCCCGAAGATGAGGGGGAGCGTGTCGGTGGCGTCGTGGTTGGGTCGGGTCGTGGTCCTGGGGGGGCAGAACGGGCCGAACGGGGTCCCCGCGTTCGCCGACGTCGACGCGTACGAGCCCATCACGGACGCGTGGGTGAAGCTCCCCGACATGCCTTCGGGCCGGCACGGGTTCCCCTCCGGCATTTGGAGGGACAAACTGTACACGTTCGCGGGGGCGCCCCAGATGGGCGTGACCGGGTTCGACCGCGTGGACGTCCTGGGCGGCGCCTCTTAGCGCCGAGGGTTCCCGGGTTAAACCCTTCCAGAATCCCTTATAATAGGGCTCCTGGGAGAAATGGGTTTCCCGGGCTGACCGCAGGGTAGCGGAAACCGGGGAGGCGTTTCGGATGAAAGTCGAACAACGGCACTGGCGACCGGGCGAAGGCTGGAACATCTCGGGAAAGGAGCATCTTGCAGGCAAGGCCGACCTCGTCCTCGCGTTCGGAGGCACAGCCGTCCTCGACGACGACCGGTCCCTGGAGGCCCTTCGGATCCAGTACCCCGACGCGCGCCTCGTCGGCTGTTCCACGGCCGGAGAGATCCTCGGTACGCACGTGACGGACGGAACGATCGCCGCCACGGCCATCCGGTTCGACCACACGACGGTCAAGACGGCCGAGGTCACGATCCGCAAGCCGGACGAGAGCCGCGCCGCCGGCCGGAAGCTCGCCTCGCGCCTCGAGAAGCAGGGCCTTGACCACGTTCTTCTCATCTCCGACGGACAGCACGTCAACGGCAGCGAACTCGCGCGCGGGGTCCAGGAGGAGCTTCCCGCGAACGTCGCCGTGACGGGCGGCCTCGCCGGGGACGGCGCCCGGTTCCAGCGCACGCTCGTCTTCGCGGACCACGCGCCGCGCGAGGACCGGATCGTGGCCGTCGCGTTCTACGGAGCGAAGCTCAAGGTGGGCTACGGCAGCCTCGGCGGATGGGACCCATTCGGGCCCCAGCGCGTCATCACGCGATCCGAGAACAACGTCCTCTACGAGCTCGACGGCCAACCCGCCCTTGACCTCTACAAGCGGTACCTGGGCGAGCACGCCTCCGGGCTTCCGGCGACGGGACTCCTGTTCCCGTTGAGCATCCAGGCGGCGCCGAACGAGCGGGAGCTCGTGCGCACCATCCTGTCGGTGAACGAGCGCGACAACAGCCTCACGTTCGCGGGCGACATGCCGAAGGGCTCCTACGCCCGGCTCATGAAGGCGAACTTCGACCGGCTCGTCGACGGGGCCCACGGGGCCGCGGCCGACGCGTCCCTCCTTCACTCGAACCCGGAGCTCGCGATCCTCATCTCGTGCGTCGGCCGGAAGCTTGTCCTCAAGCAGCGCACCGAGCAGGAGCTCGAGGCGGTGCGGGACGTGCTGGGCCCGAAGACGGCGATGACGGGGTTCTACTCGTACGGGGAGATCTGCCCGGCGACACCGAACGCGAACTGCGAGCTCCACAACCAGACGATGACCATCACGACGATGACGGAGACCTAGACGGGCCGATGCACAAGCTTCTCGAACGGCAGCTTCGCAGCCACTTCGGAGACTTGGCGAGCGTCCCCGCCGAGCTGGCCCCCCTCGTCGATGCGGTGAGCCGGGCGTACGAGGAGGCGGACGGGGACCGCGCGCTCCTCGAACGGAGCCTCGAGCTCTCGTCGCAGGAGCTCCTGCAACGGTTCCAGGCGCTTCGCAAGCAGCAGAACGAGCAGCAGGTCATCTTCAACTCGGCTCCGGCGCTCATCTTCTACAAGGACACGGAGAACCGGATCCTGCGCCTCAACGAGCTCGGCGCTCGCGCCATGGGCCGGCCCATCGCGGAACTCGAGGGGAAGTCTTGCTACGACGTCATGCCCCATGACGTGGCGAAGCGGCTCCACGACGACGACCTCGAGGTCGTCCGGTCGGGCCAGCCGAAGCTCGGGATCGTCGAGAGCCACCCGGACGCGTCGGGCGTCGACCACTGGGTGCGGACCGACAAGGTCCCGTACCGCGACGAGACGGGCAAGGTCGTGGGGGTCGTCGTCTTCTCGCAGGACATCACGGAGCAGAAGAAGGCCGAGGAGGACCTCAAGGCGGCCTACCGGAAGCTCGAGGAGCTCGTGAAGTTCCGGACGCAGTTCCTCAACACGACGGCGCACGAACTTCGGACGCCGCTCACGCCGATCATCCTCCAGTCGCACCTCCTCCGGGACGCGCTCAGCCACCTGAGCGACCCGCAGCAGCGCAAGGGCTTCGAGATCCTCGACCGGAACATCCGTCGCCTCGATTCCCTCGTGCGGGACGTCCTTGATGCGGCGCGGCTGCAGTCGGGGCGGCTCCCGCTGCGCGTCGCGGAGCTCGACATGGCGCGCGTCGTCGGGGACGCCGTCGAGACGGTCGCGCCGCAGGCGGAGCAGCAGCACATCACGCTCGAATCTCGGTCGGAGCGGCCGCTTCTTGTCGCCGGGGACCCCGTGCGCCTCGGGCAGGTGCTCACGAACCTCCTTGCGAACGCGCTCAAGTTCACGCCCGAGGGCGGCAAGATCACGGTGACGGCGGTCGCGTCGTCCGGCCACGCGATCGTGTCCGTTCAGGACACGGGCATCGGCGTGCCTCCCGGCCAGATCGCGCGCCTCTTCCAGCCGTTTAGCCAGGTCCACGACCCGATGCAGACGACCGCGCCCGGCACGGGGCTCGGTCTCTACGTGTCGCGGGGCATCGTCGAGCAGCACGGCGGGAACATCTGGTGCTACAGCGCCGGCCCGAACGCGGGCTCGACGTTCTCGTTCCGGCTCCCGCTCCTTAAGCCGGGCGCGCCGATCGTCGTGGCGGAGAAACCGGAAGAGCCCGTCATGGCGCCAGCCACACCCACCACAGCGCCAATCCGACCGTGAGCCGGTTCGCGATCTCCAGGGTGCGCCGCCACAGCCATCGTTGCAGGAACGGAAGTTGCTTGAGGAGCCGCCATCGGACCTGCCATCCGACGAAAAGGCTCACGGGTCCGCGTCCGGCCTCGGCCGCGAGGGCCGCCTCCGTCACGTCGAGGAGCCACGAGGAGCCGGGGGGACGGAAGGTGGCCGCCCTTAGGACGCCGCGCGCGTCGAGGCCGACCATGGTCGCTCCCCCGGCGGCCGCGACGAGGAGCGCCGCGGCGTGGTCGCCGAGGTCCGAGGGGCTCACGTCCGCTGCGGGGAAGACAAAGTTGCGCAGGACGACGGCCGCCGCCCACGTGCCAAGGAGGAGGGTCGCGACGATGAGCACGGGCCCGGTGAGGACGACGTGGAGGTTCTCGCGGGCGATGCGGAGCAGGTGCGGCCAGCGGCTCGGGACCCGCAGGGCGAAGCGGACGAGGCGCAGGTGGTTGCGAATCTGGACGAGCCCCAGCAGTAGGGCGGCAAGGAGGTAGTACTCGTAGACGAGGAGGAGGTTGACCACGCCGCTCTCGCGCCGACGATGCGGCCGGGCGCCATAGACGTTCCGTCTCGGCCTTAGTGGAGCCAGGTCTGTTCGAGGATTAGGTCGGGCATCGGGCCGAGCTCCATCGTCCGGTCGAAGCCGAGGTACGCCATGCCGCCGACGTTGCCGTGCGCGACGGGCTGGTTCCCATGCGCGTCGGTGCGCGAGTGGCTGAGGTAGCCCGTCCCGTCGATGACGCGGTAGGTCCCGCCGACGCTCTTCACGTCGAACGAGATGGGGATGCACTTGCAGGGGGGATTGCTCCCTTCCTCGCCCGCGTGGCCGTGGCCTTCGGGGTTGATGAGCATCCAGAAGCGCATCGTTTCCAGGGAGTCCTTGGGCTTCCAATCCTTCAGCCGGCCGTGCGTCTCGAAGACCCCGTGGTCCTCGTCGTCGAGGATTGTGTGCATGACGTCGCCGTTCATCACGTCCACCTTTGCGTCGAGGTTCAGGGACGCGTGGAGGCCGGTCGCGTGGTGGATGAGGTCCTTGATCTCCTTCTGGTTGAAGGACAGGTCGGCGACGAAGTAGTGGCGCGCGACATCGCTCGTGTCCCAGCGGGGCTTCTCGACGCGGACGCCGACCCAGCCGCCCTCGTAAGGGCCGAGGTCCTTGCCGTTGAGGCTGTGGCCGGCGCATGTGAGCGCGGTGTGCCAGATGCCGGTCGTTCCCTTGCTGCCACGAATCGGCGTGAAGTACGATCCGAGCTTGGGGTCGCCGGTGTCGTCGCTGATGCTCGTCCGGTTGAAGTCCCTCGTGGGTCCCTGGACGCGCGTCGGGTTGAGGAGCACCGCGGGAGCCCCAACCGGCGGCCGGTTCGTGCCGTCGTCGAGGTTGTAGAGGCTCACGCCGCCGCCTTCGCGGCAGTTCTTGAACTCGACGTTGAAGTCGTTGAGCATCGAGAGGTCGAACTGCATGTGGCCGCCGGCCTGGGACCCGCCGCGGACGTGGTCGCCCGCGTGGTGATCGCCGCCGTGGCCGGACTCGTCCCCGTCGGCGGCTTCGGCGGCCTTGGCGTCGTTCCGGAGGCAGCCGGAAGCGAACGACGTGACAAGGACGGCGGCGAGGAGGATTGGGACGGAATTCATGCGGAACGACCCCGGTTGCGAACCATTGGCACGGACCATAAGCCTTTCCCCTCCACTCCTACGATATCGTGAGTCGACCTTCGAAGCGGGCCCGGTGCGCCACGCCCGGGGCGTACATCTTGTCGCAGTAGAAGACGAAGGTTCCCGCCTTCGTGGCGTTGAACTCCTGGCTCGCCGTGAGGTCCTTCACGCCGGTAAGGCGCACGTTGAAGTCGGGAAGGACGAGGTTATGGACGTCCCGGTTGCCGACGGCGTTCTTGATCGTGATGTTGACAAGGTCGCCCTGCTTGAAGGCGTTGTTCTTGTAGCTGAACCGGTAGAAGTTCTCGGAGCTCGGCGTCGAGAAGTCCGTGGCGACGACGTACATCTCCTTCGCGGCGGGCGGCTTCGGGGGGCAGGCGGCGGTGGCGTTCGCGCCGGCCGGGCAGTCCACGTCCTCGACGTCCTTGAGGCGGTTGCCGCGACTGTCGGTGCAGCCCGACAACGCGAGGGCCGCGATGAGGACAAGCATGACGAGGAGGTTGCGCATCGGGGAGCCCTGCCCGTGGCGAGTCGGGCCGCGCGTTTATTACCTTTTGGCCGGAGCGGGGCGGCGGCGACGCGTCCGGGTCACGCAAACCGTCGGATGAGCCGCTTCATCTTCCCTTCCTTGGCCTCCTGGCTTCGGAGGAACGCCTCGTCGCGCGTCCCTTCGGCGATGAGGACCATGACGCGGCCGGCGACGGTCCGGCCGGTGCGGCCCCGGCGCTGCACGGCGCGGATCTCGCTCGGGACGGCCTCGTAGAAGACGACGAGGTCGACCTGGGGGATGTCGAGGCCCTCCTCGCCGATCGAAGTCGAGAGGAGGACGTTGAACTCGCGTGCCGCGAACCGGGCGAGCGCGTCGCGCTGCTCGTCCTGGGACTGGCCCGTCTGGTCGCGCTTCGTCTGCTGGCCGACGAGGCGCGCGCACTTGAGGCCGGCCGCGGTGAGCGCCTCGTGGAGCGAGTCGACGGTGTCGCGGAACTGCGCGAACACGATGGCGGTGAGGTCGGGCTTCGCCGCGAGGTCGGCCTTGAGGCGGCGGACGAGCTCGTCGACCTTCGGGTGGGAGGACTCGATGCCCTTCGACAAGCGCTCGTGGACCTTCTGCACGCGCGCGTCCTTGAGGAACGATTTCTCGGCGCGTTTCGCGTCGTCTTCCTTCTCGGTCATGCGGTCGAGGTACCGTTTGAGCGGCACGAGGCCCTGCGTCTCGAGGTGCTCGAGGCAGATCGTGGCGTAGAGCCCCTTCTGCGCGACGGCGATCGCGGGCCAGTTCGGGGGCCCGGGCGTGCCGCGGGCGCGGCCGCGGCCTTGGATGATGCCGATGAGCTCGCGCTTGGTGACGCCGAAGTTCCGCTCGCCGAAGACGACCTGCATCTGGCGGAGCTTGGCCTCCTGCTCGTTGAGGACCGCCTGGAGCTCTTGGTGGAGGCTTCGCATCGTGGGCGTGAGGGGGACCTTCACGATCTCGGGCGTCACGGGTCGTACGTAGGACGCGACGTCCTCGCTCGCCGCGTCGCGGCCCTCGATGACCTCGACGTGGAGGCTTGTCGCGACCTCCTGGACACGCTCCCTCTTCGCCCCGGGGGAGGCGGTGAGGCCGAGGATCCGCGCGGTCGGGTTCTCCTTGCGCAGCCGCTCCCCGATCTCGACGTAGGCGTAGTCGCCGACGGCGCGGTGGGCCTCGTCGAAGATGACGAGGGCCACGCCGCGAAGGTCGTAGCGTCCTTCGGCGAGGTCGTTGCGGATCGTCTGGGGCGTCGCGACGACGAGGATCCCCTTGCCCCACAGTTCTTGGCGTTTCGCGGGGGCGAGTTCGCCGCTCAGGTGGTGGATGAGCCCTTCGTCGCGAAGGAGCCGCTGCAGGGTCTCGACGTGCTGGAGGGTCAGGGGGCGCGTGGGCGCGACAAGCAGGACGCTGCCCTTGCGGGCCCGCAGGGTCTCCGCGATCACGAGGGCCGCGACGATGGTCTTGCCCAGACCCGTCGGGAGCACGATGAGCGTGTTGCGCTGGAGCGCCGTCCGGGCGAGGTTGAGTTGGTAGTCGCGGGCCTCCACCGAGTTAGGCACTAGGTATGGGTGGTTGACGAAGGTCCCTTCGACCTTGAACGCGTCCTTCGCGTCTGGGCGCGGCGTGTCGCCGAGCCTAGCCTGGTGTTCCGTCAACGGCCGGCCCAACCGGGCCAGGCCCTAAAGACGCTATGGCTGCGCGGCTCGGAAGGTGCGTCAGGGCTAGGTTTGGGGGCGGCAGTAATATTTTCGCCAGCGCGCCTCTCGCTCGGAGAGAATCTCGCCGCGTTGCTCGAGCACGCCAAGGTGGTAGGCCGCGTTCTTGCGAGGCACCCCGAGCCGGCGGGCGAGTTCTTGCTGCGTGGTGCCGGGCGCCGAGCGGAGGATTTCAAGGATTCGTTCCTGGTCGCGGTGGGCAAAGGGTACGGGGGGCAGCGGCGTGCCCTGAGGGTAGACGCGGCAGCGAACTCCGTCGCGTTGGACCTTCAGCAGCCGTTGCGTTTCGAGGACGCGCAGGTGGTGGATTAGCGTTCCGTGCGCTAGGCCGAGCTGCCGGCGAATGTCGGCGAACCGGCTTCCGGGGTTCAGCCCCACGAATTCGACCACCCGATCGCGGGTCTGGTGGTCCAGTGCCTTGGAGCGCGCTAGCCGCGTGAACAATGACAAGGAAAGCAGAAAGGTTCGCCATCGGAAGCGGCCAAATTCTGTAAGCGACACCGCGATGACCGCCATGATCGCAGCGGCGGCCACGGCCAATGGCCACGGGGACTCGGGCGGCCTCGGTCCAAGGGCGAACGACACTTCGGCGTCGTAGGCGGCCCATGCATCGGCGCCGCTCAGGTGGAGGGAATTGGTCTCGACGTAGGTGTCGTTGTCGCGCCCCCGCACGTCAAAGAGGGTTAGGGTCGCGCCGTGAAGCTCCTCCGACAAGTGGCGGGGCTCGACCGTTGCCGGTTGAATCCATTGACGCTCCCCTCCAAAGATCTGCGTGTATTCGGGGCGGACGATTGCGGCGAACATCACGCTTCCCCTGTCGAACACGCACGTCGTTAGGCGCTCAAGGTCGTCCGTTTCGCCGAGGCGCAGCCGTAGGCGCGTGCCCGTCGGTCCGAAACCAAGACGGACGGTCAGTCCGGCGGTGGCTTCCGTCGCGTCGGCCGTGACGGCACCCGTCAGACCATGGGCAAAGCGCGAGACTTCGATGGTTGCAGGCGGGGCCCCGTCGATGAAGGCGTAGTCAAAACCTCCCAGGCACCCAGGAGGGATCGCGCCTGGGCCGAGGTCCCACGCGAAACCCTGCGCTTCCGCCTCGGTCACGTACCCGTCCCGATCGACGTCCGCCTCTTCCCTCAGGTCTCCGACGGAAACCGCCGGGTCAAACTGGGTTTGCACTTGGTCAAATGCGACCATGACCCATTCATGCCGGGCGGCGTCGGCGGCCCCTCCCGGGACCATCAGCAGGAGGACCGGCCCGGCAAGCCATGCGATTCCGCGCATACCAGGTCGAGGCCAGCTCGCAAAGATAAGGAGACCGGATGACCTTTTCCCTGACCTCCAGGCTCAAGCCAACCGGCAGGACGCGCGACCTACGTGCGGTCCAGGGTGATACGGTGGTGGAGGGTCGAGGAGGTGCGTTCGACCTGGACGATCCGCTCCTGGAAGCCGTCCTTGCGGAACGTAAGGCTGTAGGAATGCGGGGTCAGTTCGCAGAAGTGGAACGTCCCGTCGCCGCGGGTCGACGTGATGTAGTTCCCGGTGCGCACGCCGTCCTCGTTGTAGGTCCACATGGAGACTTGCACGCTGGCCAGTGGGGCGCCGCCGCGGTCCTCCACGGTCCCAAGGATCGTCGGGTCGCGCGACGAGTCGAGGCACGGCGAATGATGCACGGGGAGGGGACCGTACTCGACGCAGCCGCTTGCGAGGACGGCAAGGAGCACGAGGAAGGCCCGTACGGCCGTGACGAGGGCTTCGTGCTCGTAAACGTTGTTGTCGGAAGGGGAAAGAAGCGCCCCGACCGCAGCCGGGGCGGGAAAGAGATGTGTGGTGCCTGAATTCAGGCACCACGCCCGCGGGTCGCCTTCAGTGCGTCGCGACGACCACGGTCTTCTTGCTTCCGCCGTTTTTTCCAGGCGTTCCGCTCCCTTTGGCGTTCAAGCACACCGTCTCGAGGAGAAGGCGCGCGACGCGGTAGGGGTCCATGTTGGCGGCGGGCCGGCGGTCCTCGAGGTAGCCGTAGCCCTTCTGCGTCGTCGCAAGCGGGATCCGGATGCTCGAGCCGCGGTCGGAGACGCCGTACCGGTACTCGTCGATCCGGGCCGTCTCGTGCCGTCCGGTCAAGCGTTCCGTGTTGTGGGCGCCGTACTCGGCGATGTGCTCGTTGTGACGCTGCCCGAGCTTCTCGCAGGCCGCCTCGATGACCTTGAGGCCTCCCGCGCTCCGCATCGCCTTCGTGGAAAAGTTCGTGTGCGCGCCCGCCCCGTTCCAGTCGCCGCGGACCGGCTTCGGGTAGAGGGTCGCGTTGATGCCGTACTTCTCGCCGGTCCGGTAGAGGAGCCAGCGGGCCACCCAGAGCTGGTCGCCGACCTCGAGGGGCCCGAGCGGGCCCACCTGGAACTCCCATTGGCCGGGCATGACCTCGGCGTTGATGCCCCAGATGCCGAGGCCCGCGGCGACGCAGTTCTTGAGGTGCTCCTCGACGAGGTCGCGTCCCATGACCTCGTCGGCGCCGACGCCGCAGTAGTAGGGGCCCTGGGGCGCGGGGAAGCCGCCGTTCTCCGGGAACCCGAGGGGTCGGGCGCCCTTGAAGAGCGTGTACTCCTGCTCGATGCCGAACCACGCCTCTTCCTTCGCGCACTTCTCGGCGACCGGCCGAAGGAGCGCGCGCGTGTTCGTCGCGTGCGGGGTCCCGTCGGCGTACGTGACCTCGCACATGACGAGGACGTTGTTGCCGCCGCGGATCGGGTCCTTGCAGAAGAAGACGGGCTTGAGGCCGCAGTCCGACTTGTCCCCGGGCGCCTGGTTCGTCGACGAACCGTCGAAGGCCCATTCGGGCAGGTCCTTCACCAACTTGATCGTCTCGGTCTGCACGACGCGCGTCTTGCTTCGCAGCTTTTGCGTGGGTTCGGTCCCATCCATCCAGATGTATTCTGCCAGCACTACCATTGGGAAGCCTCCCTTAGGCTGGAACGCCTTTACTCGGGAGGGGATTATAATTGTATCATATCTCCATGTGAAATGGAACGGAATCCCACTATTTCGGCTACAGATAGGTTCAAATGGCTCGTTTTTACATCCATTCTTGTGGAAGTTGAAACAGGCGTTCCAAAACCCGTTGTTGACGCGGAGGACCGGAAGCTCCTCGAAGCATTGTCGAGGGACGCCCGCCTGAGCCATCGCTCCCTCGCCCAGAAGACCGGGCTCGCCCTCGCGACCGTGAACCGACGCGTCCGGCGCCTCGAGGAAAAAGGCGTCATCAAAGGCTACCGCGCCATCGTCGACGCCGAGGCCGTCGGCTGGACGATGACGGCAATCATCGGGCTCCGCCTCGAGAAGGGCCACATCCGCCAAGTGCAGAAGGCGATCGCGAAGGACCCGCGCATCTTCGGCGTCTACGACGTCACGGGCGAATGGGACGGCGTCGTCCTTGCGCGCGTGCGCGACCGCGCGGACCTCGACGACCTTGCCAAGAGCACGCTCTCCGCGCCCCACATCAACCGGACGAACACGATGGTGGTCCTTGCGACGGTCGCCGAGGAGGCCGTCGTCCGCGTGCCGGCGGATCCGGCCGGGCGCCCCGCCGTGTGATGCCTGAATTCAGGCACCACGCGCCGCGCCTACGGCCGGTAATTGCACACGGGTGACTTCCCCGCCTGACTGTAGGTGGGCTCCTTGATCGTGAGGTTCGTGAACCGGTTCGCGTAGACACGCATCGTGCAGTCGTCCCAGTCCTTGAGGTTCACTTCGATGCGGTAGGTGCCCGGCCAAAGCTTCTGGCAGTAGAACTTGCCGTCGCTCTGCGTCTCGACCTGGCACAGTACCTCGTTCTGCTCGTCGAACGCCCGCACCCGGAAGTTCCCGACGGGGTTGCCGTTGCGGTAGTACATGTCGCCCGTGATGGCGCCCTTGTCCCGGTTCACCATGAACGGGATGTCCTCGGCGCGGACCTTCTTCTCGGAGGCCCCGGCCCCGAGGCAGCCCGGGAGCACGAGGAGGGCGAGGACGACCAGGGCGACGGTGGCGATGCGCACGGCTCGACGAGCGCCGGGCCCGCATTATAGAGTTTTCCTACAGGGCGGCTAAGTTTCGCTCCCCTCAAGATTTACATACGGGCCGGGAATCGAGCGCCGGTTTCCGTGGGCGCGATCGTCGTGACGGGGGTGCCGGGGGTCGGCAAGACGACGGTCATGAACGCGGCCGCGGAGGCGAAGAAGCTCAAGATCGTCGTCTTCGGGACGGTCATGTTCGAGATTGCCTCGAAGGCGCACAAGGTGAAGTCGCGCGACGAGATGCGCAAGCTCCCCCCCGAGACCCAGAAGCAGGTCCAGCGTCAGGCGGCGCGCGAGATCGCCTACCTCGGCGACGTCATCGTCGACACGCACTGCACGGTGAGGACCCCCAAGGGGTATCTGCCCGGCCTGCCCGCGTGGGTGCTCGAGTCCCTCAAGCCCAGCGTCATCGTCCTCGTCGAGGCGGAGCCGACCGAGATCTTCGGCCGCCGCGCCCGCGACGCGACGCGCGAGCGCGACACCGAGAACGTCCAGGACATCGCCCGGCACCAAGAGCTTAACCGCGCCGCGGCCATGGCCTACGCGACGCTCACCGGCGCGACGGTCAAGGTCGTGTTCAACCACGACAACCGAGTCCAAGAAGCGATCCAGCAAATCCTCCCCGTGGTGCAATGATGGCGATCGAGAAAGAGCAGAAACCCGCGATGCCGAAGGGGCAGTTCCTCAACATCTTCCTCTTCATGATCATCCTCTTCATCCTCTTCGACAACAACCTGCGCCGGATCACGGGGAAGGCCATCGGGTTCGTCCTCAATCCGCTCATCGGGTTCGACCACCGGCAGCCCATCCTCACGATCCTCCTCGCCTCGCTCATCATGATCGGCGCCTCGACGCTCATCCGCCATTTCCTCGTCGACTGGCTCAAGATGGCCCGCATCCAGAACACGATGCGCGCCTACCAGAAGGCGATGCGCGAGGCCCGCGTGAAGCGCGACACGAAGCGGCTCGAGCAGCTCCAGAAGGCCCAGCCCAAGCTCATGGGCATCCAGGCCGAGATGTCGAGCGGCCAGATGAAACCCATGGCGGCGACGATGCTCGTCGTCATCCCCATGTTCGCGTGGCTCTTCGAGTTCGTGTCGGCCCTCAACTACCCCTTCTTCTCGTCCCCGTGGAACCCTGAGATCCAGATGTTCGCCACGAACGGCATCGTCTTCGGCAAGAGCATCCTCCCGCACTGGATCCTCTTCTACTCCGCGGTCTCGATCCCGTTCGGCACGCTCCTTCAGAAGGCATTGAAGTTCTTCGACTGGCGCGACCGCTGGCACTTGATGCGCGACCGCGGCGAGGGCGACGCGCCCCCGGCAAGCTAGATAAGTCGCCGCTCTTTCGGCGCGGACGTGCAGCCCCCGACGCGGTTCGACCGCTCGATCACGATCGGCGGGCTCCCCGGGACCGGGACGACGACCGCGTGCGCGGGCCTCAAGGCCGCCACGGGCCTCCCCTATGTCTACGCCGGCCAGATCTTCCGCGACATGGCCAAGTCGCAGAGCATGACGCTCGAACAGTTCGGCCGCTATTGCGAGACCCACCCCGAGGTCGACCGCGAGCTCGACGCGAAGCAGCTTGCCTACCTTCGCGGCCCGCCACTCCTTCTCGAGGGCCGCATGTCCGGCGTGCTCGCCCACCGCGAGGAGATCCCTGCCTACAAGGTCTGGTTCACGTGCGATCCGTGGGTCCGCGCGGAGCGCATCGTGAGCCGCGAGGGCGGCGAAGTCGAGGACCGAATGGCCGAGATGCGTCGGCGTGAGGAGTCGGAGAAGAAACGCTACTGGGAATACTACCAGTACGACACGGGCGACCTCAGCGTGTACGACCTCGTCCTCGACACGACGCGACTCGACCCCAACGGCGTCGTCCAGGCGGTCCTCAGCGGATACGCGACGCCGGCCCCACCGGCACGGCGCTGGTACGAGTTCTGGAAGCGAAGCTAGAACGGCAGCCAGCCCTGGGTCCACGCGATGAACACGACGAGCCCGACGGCGCCCGCGATGATCGCGAACTTGATGAGGCTCTTGATCACGAAGAAGACGATGACGACCACGATGATGCCAAGGACGACGGGCGGAAGCGCGTCGAGCGCCTCGAACGCGAGGACGGGAGGGATCCCGGGGGCCACGAGGACCGCATGGACTCCTCCCGGACTTAGCTCTTTCTTACGGCAGCAACCCGTATAGGCGCCCCTCGGCATCCGCGCCTCATGCGGATTCTCCTCTTCGGCGCGACGGGGTTCCTGGGCGGTCGCGTCCTCGAGCGCCTCCTCGACGAGCGCCACGAGGTCGTCGCGGTCGTGCGGGACCCCGCCCCGCTCGCCCGGTACGGGACGCAGGTGAGCGTCGTGCGCGGCGACATCGCCGTCCCCTCGACGTACCGCGGCCAAGGCCTCCAGTGTGACGCGAGCATCAACTGCGTGGGCCTCCTGCGCGGCGGCTTCCGAGGCCGCGAGTACGCCCGCGTCGTCGTCCGCGGCACGCAGGCGTGGGTCAAGGAATGCCAGGAGGCCGGCATCCAGCACGTCGTCCTCGTGTCGGCCAACGGGGCCGACCCCGAAGGGCCGCCCTACGCAAGGACGAAGTGGACGGCCGAGCAGGCCGTCCGCAACGCCGGCCCCGCCTGGACGATCTTCCGGCCGAGCTTCATCATCGGCCCCGGCGGCATCGTGGAACAGTTCGGGCGGCTCCTCAAGCTTCGCGTCCTTCCCGTGTTCGGGCGCCAGGACTACCTGGGCGAACCCATCGACCGCGACGACGTCGTCGCCGCCATCCTCGCCTCGCTCAGGTCCGCGAAGGCGAAGAACCGCGTCTTTCACCTGGGCGGCCCGGACCAGGTCACCTACCGCGAGATGGTGGACGCGATCCGCCGGCACACCGGGACGAAGTGCTGGATGCCCACTCTGCCGCGGTCCGTCGGCTACGCGATGGCGGGCACATTGGGCTGGCTGCCGTTCTTCCCCGCGACCGTCGAGAACCTCCGGCTCCTGTTCAAGGGGAACCTTGTGCCCGAACGGGACGTCGAGCTGGTGCTAGGTATCCAACCGAAACCCTTCGAGGCGAGCGTCAAGGCGGCCGTCGAAGGCCTCCATGGCGCCAAAACCGCATGAATCTTGCCACAACCGTTTTCATAGATGGCCCCTTCCACAAAATGCGATGCGCTTCGGCCCTCTCCTGGTCCTGGGCCTTCTCGTCGCGCCCCTTTCCGGCTGCGTCCGCGAAGAAGAGGAGCCGCCCGTCATCGGCATCGAGGAGGACGAAGGTGTCCCGGCCCCCTGGTGGCCCGTCGGGAAGTGGTGGAACGTCACGCTCCAGCGCGGCACCAACGCGGCCCAGCGCTTCGACCTCGTCCACTTCTGGAACGACACGGAGACGTCCCATTTCTGGCTCGGCGTCGAGAACCGTGGCATCGCGCTCGACCACGCGCTCCACGACAACAACCCGCTCTTGGGCCGCATCCACCACGGCCTCCTCACCCCGCACGAGAAGGGCATCCACGCGCACGGCATGTACACGTTCCCGATCCTGCCCGGCGAGAAGTTCGAAGGCCTCATGTTCGGCCGCGAATGGACCGTCACCGCGGCCAACGGGACCCGGCCGGGGACGCTCGCCTTCGCCGGCACGTCGACCGACGGCGCCACGATCCGCTACGACTTCGACCCCGCCTACATGTGGTTCACCTTCATCGAGATCAAGAACCCCGACGGGACGCTCGACATGCGTGCCACCGTCAATCTGCCTGTCGACGTCTCCGATTTCAACAATTCTCAGTTCTTTTATATCTGGAGGCAGAACTGCCATTAATTTCACTGCCTGGATTGTTCAAATCTAAAGTTTCATTGGCAGAACCTTCTAAATCTTCTCCTGCTTTCTCTTCAGAGTAGGCATTGACAATAAGTATAAAGAATATAAGCAATGCAATTGACATTAAAAATCCA
>JACPAO010000123.1 GCA_016180755.1 Methanobacteriota archaeon | reverse complement strand
AAGCAAAGCTCGGCACGGCGTTGAAGAACGACTTCAAGGCCATCGGGTACCTCGCCAAATACCGGGGCATCCCCCGCGAGGTGTTCCCCAAGCCGCCGCCCATCCTCGAGAAGCCCAAGGCCGTGCTCCCAACGCCGGAGCAGATCCACCAGCTCCTGCACGGGCGGTACGTGCCGGACCCCGAGCACTCGTACGAGCAGCACCTCATCGAGGCATTGCTGCGATTCGACTTCGGCTTCGGACCCCGGATGCCCAGCGAGGCCTACGCGCTCAAACTCCAGTTCCTGGACATCGAGCGCCACCTCCTGATCATCCAGGAGCCCAAGAAGTCGAACCGCCAGCGACGCCTGGTGATCAAGCCGAAATGGCTGTGCTGCTCGCCCACCCGGGGGAGCCTCGCGAACTACGTCCGGCACTGGCGTCCCAAGGTGGACGTCGGCGGCACGGACGCCTTCTTCCTCGACCCCAACGGCGAGCCCTTCAAGAGCAAGGATGCACTCACCCAGTGGCTCAACGGCAGGGTAAAAGACAAGTTCCCCTGGTACTATCCGTACCTGGGCCGGCACTGGTGCGCCAACGCCCGGCTCATCGACTCGCGCGACGAGCGCGGATCGATGGACTTCGTGAAGGTGGCCGAATGGTTGGGACACACCAGCGTAACGACGCTGCGCCGGTACTACGAGCACGACGCCGAGATGCACTACGAACTGTACGGGGGAAACTGGATTGAACGGGCCTTCCACGGACGCGGCAAGCGCCAGCGAACGAGCAAAACCCCATAAGGGGGTCTTTGTGCGCAGTCCCTCCTGGAGAGACGCATGCGGCCGACGGGATTCGAACCCGTGCTGGGAGCTTGGAAGGCTCCAATGCTAGCCACTACATTACGGCCGCGTGGCGGGCCGGCGTTACTCCAGTCTTCCATTTAGCCGTATCCTATGCGCGCACCGTCACGTCGAAGGCGAGGCGGATCCGTTCGCGCGACTCGAACTCCGCGCCCGAGCCTCCCTTGAAGACCTCGAAGGAGAGGTGCCACGTGTAGTTCCCGGCGGGAGCGGGCTCGTAGCGTTCGGCCTGCGAGTCCCAGAGTCGGCCGTCCCACTTGGGCGCGAACGGGATCTTCTCGCCCGGCTTGAAATCCTTCTACCCGAAGGCCTCGCAGTAGGCCATCGGCTGCCGGTGGTTCACCTCGCCGAAGCGGCCGACCATGTCCTCGAACCACGTCGGGCTGCAGATGGCCGAGACCTTGTACGTGTGCGGGCCCTGGTTGTGGGCGAGGGCGTCGATCCGGACCTCGTCGCCGCCTCCTGCGAGCGTCCCGGAGACGACGAGGTTGTCGAAGTTGGGGTACTCCGCGGACCGGGACTGGTCGTGGCGGGGGAATCGCCCTCCTTCGGCGGGAATGACGCAACCGGAGGACAGCACAAGGCACGCGAGAACGAGGGCCGCGACCTTCACGGGAGGCAAGTCGCCGAGGCGGTAGTTGCTAGTTTTGGATTTGTATGGGTTCGGCCGGCTCGATGGCGACGTCTCCTTTTCGCCAAACTATTTGAACCCAGCTCGCCCCGACGCGTCCTCGGTAGGGATTTGGGTTCCTGCCCTTTGGACCGTCGCACCGTCCTCCTTCTGCGATGGTCCATCCAACGGTCGAGCGGACGCCCTTCGGTTCAATCCTAGAAGAAGGCGCGCCGGGCCCCTCCGGGGCGCCTCTTCAAGGACGGTCGAGGCCCTTTGCATCCCATCGCCTAGCTCGGCCGCCCCGGTTCGAGTCGGAAAGGGGAGGCGGCAGAGGAGCGTTGAACCGGGCTAACTCCAAGAAGGGGTTCCCGGCCATCCCATCCCCTCTGCCGAGCGCTCGAAAGGCGCGGCGGTAGTTAAGGTTTTTTGATATCCAGAAAGCTGAATCTCTCAACAGAGCAAAAACAAAAACCCTAACTGCAGTGGAAGCCTGACTTCGCTTGGGTCCGATGCCGCTGGAGGAGGTTTCGCCGCGCGACCGTCGCTTCGAGGAGTACGTGCGCGTCCTCGCGGCAAGCGTCAACACGCGGATCCTCCAGTTCCTCGTCGAGGCGCGCAAGAAGGATCCGGCCGAAGGTTGGCGGTTCCTCTCCGAGATCGCAGGAGGCATCGCGGAGTCCCCCGGCGCCGTGAGCCCCGCCATTCAGAAGCTCCTTCCGCTCCTCGAGGAGCGGCGCGAGAAGGGGCGGCGATACTTCCGCGCCCGCGCCCGGGTCCGGCTGTCGCTCGACTACTTCTGATGGAGCGCGGGGGGTTCGGCTGGGGGTGGCGGCGCGGTGGCGGCCCTCGACTCGAGCTCGTCGAGGCGTTGGCGCAGCCTGTGGAGCCGCGAGGCGAGGCTCGCCCCGAGGAGCGTCAGGGCCGCGACGACGACCGCCGCCCCGATGGGCCCGAGGAACTGGAAGGGGATCCAGTAGATGGCGCTCAACCCCGCAAGGAGGATAAGGAAGGCGATGGCGCGGGCGAGTCCGGCGACGCCCGCGGGCCGGCGGAGGCTGCGCGGGTCGACGCCGCGCTCCTTGAGGGATTCGTCCTCGAGCGTCATGCCTTCGCCTCGAGCGTCAGGTCGGCGCAGCCGGGCGCCTTCGCGCAACGGCATGATTTCTTCGTGGGAAGGCCGCGCGCCGCCGCGTCGAGCGTCGCGAGGAGCCTTCGACGCTGGGCCCCGAGGAGGGCCTGGATTTCTTGGGCCGCCGCTGGGCGCCCGACGCCCGAAGCATGGTTGCCGACGAAGACGAGGCCCGCGTAGCAAAGGCCGCGCTCGTGGGCGAGGGTCGCCTCGGGCACGGCCGTCATCCCCACGACCTGCGCGCCCGCGCCGGCTAGCATCCGCACCTCGGCGGGCGTCTCAAAACGGGGGCCGTCCAGGCCGGCGTACACGACCCGCGGCGCACCCGGCGCGGCCTTCGAGAGCGCGTCGGAGGCGTGGGGGCACACGGGCTCGGAGAAGTCGACGTGGACGGCGCGGTCGGCGAAGAAGGTGCGGGGGGCGCTCCGGTGGAAATCCAGGAAGTCCCCGAGGACCGCCCACGACCCGGGCCGGATCCCCTTCACGAGCGAGCCCGCGTTGAAGACGCCAAGGACGTAATCGCAGTGGGCGCTTGCGAGGGCGTGGACGTTCGCCCGGTGATTCACAAGGTGCGGAGGGCGCTCGTGGCGGCCGCCGTGGCGGGGGACGAAGAACGCCTCCCGGCCGCCGAGCTTGGTGCGGCCGAGGGCAACGTCCCCAAAGGGTGTCTCGACGTCGACGGGCTCGAGCTTGGGAAGACCGTAGAATCCTGTGCCGCCGACGATCCCGAGCCGGAGGGCCACGTCCGCGGGGGAGCCCCTTGGGCGGTTTAGCCTATTCGGTGAGCGTGCGCACGTGCCCGCACTTCGGGCACCGGAGCCGCAGGGGTCGTTGCGTCGGGGCCCAGAGCATGGTGCCGCAGCCGCCGCATTGGCCGCGCGTCCGTCCGGTGCGCGGCGCCTCGGCTTCCGTGGGCGCGGCGGGCTCGGCGGAGAAGATGGAGCTGAGGAGCGGGAGGCCCTGCACGATCTCGGTGCGGCGCTCCGTCGCCGGCACGTAGGTCTCGCTTTTGCCGCTTGCCTCCTTGACGAGCCACGGGAACACGGCCGAGGGTTCGGGCGGCGAAGCGTCGGCCCTCGATTCGAGGTGGAAGGCGGGCGGCACCTCGAGCGTCGTGGGGGCGGGCTTTTCTCCGACGAGTTCGAACTCGATGAGGTCCTCGTCGGCGTGGTCCATCGGCGCGGCGGGCGCCTTCGCGGCGACCGGCGTGACGCCGACGAGGGTCGCGGCTGGCACGGCACGCCGAAGGCCCGGCGGACCCTGCGTCCCGACCTTCCAGAACTGGACGAAGAGGTACCCGATGCCGCCGAGCGTGAAGACGCCCGTGCCGAGGCCCATGTACCGGTTGGAATCGAGGTAGATCCCGGCAGCCAGCAGGGCGAAGCCGGCGGCGGCGACGGTCAATAGGCTCCAGAGGCTCCACAAAGAGCGGCCGCTACGGTAGTAGGCGTGCGACACGATGCATCCCGGCCGCACTCATTTTGCCGGCGCGATAAAAACGTGCCGGATTGATCCTGCCCGCCTACCCGCCGCCCGGCGAGGCGGCCGCAGGCAGCATGCTCGCGAACACGACGCCCGCGATGACCAGGGTGACAAGGTAGTAGCCGGCGTTCACGAAGAAGAGGCTCCAGGGCTTGTTCTCCCAGGCGACGCTCCCCCACAGGACGGGCACGA
The DNA here is from genome assembly GCA_016180755.1 of Methanobacteriota archaeon. Lineage (GTDB taxonomy): Archaea > Thermoplasmatota > E2 > JACPAO01 > JACPAO01 > JACPAO01. Next base: position 11,291 of record JACPAO010000123.1, on the reverse strand, counting down.
AGAAGGCGATCCACGTGAACACCGCGCCCATGATGCCGTCGACGACCGTGAGCTTGTAGTTCGCTTGGTCGAGGCCGTACGCGTCGCGGTAGGCGAGGTTCGTGTGCTGGAACACGAACATCATGAGGAAGCTCCCGACGACCATGAGTACCATGGCGACGGCAAGCTGCTTCGTCGTCGGCTTATGGTCGGGCGACAAACCGACGCCCCGCATCCAGATCTTCCCCGTGGGGAGCTTCGGGGAGTACCACAGGAACCCGAGGACGATGTTGATGACGACTGCGATCGCGAGGGCCAGCCAGTTGATGTCCACCATTTCCACGCCAGGAACCATGCTTGGGCCACCTGCCGCGCGGCGAAGGCCGGGCCGCCACTAATAACGTTCTGGAGGTAGGGTGAACGTGGCCCCGGTCCGGCGCCCGGTCGGCTAGCGGCCGAGGGGCGGAACCATTCGGCCGACGGTGGTGGCGCCCGCGGGCGCCGTCGGCGGCGGCACGGCGCGGGGGCCCGAGGGCGTCGTTGCCGGCTCACGGGCCGCCATGAGGGCCCTCAACTTGACCGCGAGGAGGAAGCTGAGCGCGAAGACCGTGATCGCGATGAGGGGGTGCAGCCCGGAGATGAGCTTCCCCACGTCCGTGCCCGGCTCGCGCGCGCCCGCAAGGAAGGGAAGGGCGGCCAGGAGCAGGGCGTCGAGGCCGACGAGCGTCTTGATGGTGGGTGGGACGTGTCCCCAGAAGGACAGGACGAACGAGACAATCAAGAGCAGCGCGCCGAGGTGGCCGAAGGCCCAGCCGACGCCGATGTGGAGCTCCGCGAAGGCGGGGCTGTTGTAGAGCGGCGCGAGCCCGAGCCCGATGAAGAGGACCTGGGCGACGACGAGGCCCATGATGATCCACGCGGAGATTAGGATCGTCCACCGGATGCCGTTGCCCTTCGGTTTCGCTTCGTTGGTTGCGTTGGTGCCCGCCACGATACCCACCGAGCGTTCGAAAAAACGGGGGGGCTCATAATCGTTTGGTGGGGAGCGCTTCCCGAACGGACGCGGTCCGCCCGTCCAGGCGGACGGCTGAGAGACGCCGGCCACGGTCCCCACCGATGGGCCGACCCCCCGTGCAGGGGGTTGACGAAGGCAACGTTTTACCGGCGCGCGCCCTGTTGGCGGGCGGGAGACGACGCCTATGTGCCGAAGCATCAAGCCGCTCTTCAATTTCCAGCCGCCCGCGACAACGGAGGAGATCCGCGCGGCGTCGCTCCAGTTCGTGAGGAAGATCGCCGGCTTCGCGAAACCGTCGAAGGCGAACGAGGCGGCGTTCGCGAGGGACTGCGACGACGTCTCGGGAGCCGCCGGGCGGCTCCTGGATTCGCTCGTCACGCACGCCGCTCCCCGCGACCGGGACGAGGAGGCGGCGCGCGCCCGCGAGCGGGCCCTGTTGCGGTTCGGGACGCGGTGACGGCGTCTCGGGCTACGGCACGCGGCACGCCTGGCCCTGCTTCATCTCCATCTTCCAGTCCTCCTGGACGGGATGGCCGTGCGGGCCGCTGCGGACCTTGGCGCCGGGCCCGCCCTCCCCGTTCGCGTGGATCGTGAAGGTCGTGTCCTGGTACCCCATCGAGCCGGCGTGGGCCATGAGCTCCCACATGCCGGGGACGATCTGGGCCGCCGGGACGGACAGGCACAGCCGGCCGGGCGCCCCTCCCATCGCCATGTAGCTCGGCATCGAGTGGTCGGACTTCATGGGGGCGTGGATCATGAGGTGGAGCTGCTCGTTTCCCTTCCAACGGAGCTCGAACTCGAGGACGGTCGTGTTCGCGGGGATGTCGACGCGGACGCCCGCCTTTGCCAAAGGCTCGACCAGGGGCTCCGTCTCGTGCGTGTGGGCCGGGCACGCTATCATCGCGCAGTCCGCGAGGCCCAGCTTGTAGTAGCCGTTCCAGGAAAGGTTGAAGCTCGGCCGCCTCGGCATCGCCGGGTCAACGATGGCCGCAGGCGCGGCGGGATTCTCGGGTGTCTTGTCGAAGTCGACGAGGGCGACGCCCGCGCCGGCGGTCACGACGATTCCTACAATCGCGGCGGCGAGGATGGGGTTGGGGACCATGACGCCGACGAGGCGCCCGGGCACCATCTTGTTTCTCCCATCCTCGTCGAAGGTTTGACGAGACCGAGAGAAACGTTATTACCCCGCCATGCCCCGCAACCCCGTGTTGCGCCTCACCTGGCTGGGCCTCGTCGCCTTGGCGGCATTCGCGATCCCCGCGGCGACGGCCGCGGACGAGCCCATGCAGTGCGACTGCGGCGACATGGCCCACAAGTCGCCCGCGGACATGGTGCGGGGCTTGGCCGTCGACGTCGCCACGTCCCCGTTGACGTGGGGCGTGCTCGGCGTCGGGCTCCTGGGCGCGGGGGTCTGGGCGTGGAAGGCCGGCGGGATCCCGAAGGTCGCGGCGGCGCTGGCGCTCTGGTCCCGCTTCGATGCGGACGAGCTCGACGAGCACCCGACCCGGTCGCGGATCCTGGCGCTCCTTCAAAGCCACCCGGGATCGTCGACGCGCGGCCTCGCCGAGGTCGCGGAACTCAACGCTGGCACGCTCCTCTACCACCTCGAGATCTTGGCGAGCTTCGGCCTCGTGAACTCGCAGCGCGTCGGGCGGGAGCGCGCCTGGTACCTCACGCGCGGCGCGAAGCCCGACCTGGAGCGGCGGGCCATCCTCGCGGCGCCCGCCCGGCAGCGGCTCTTGACGCTCGTCGAAGAGACCCCCGGCCTCGCCCAGTCGGACCTCGCGCGCGTCACCGGTCTCTCCCTCGCCACGGTGCACCACCACGTGCAGGCGCTCGCGCGCGGCGGCCTCCTCGAGCTGCGGCGGGAACGGGGACGGCTTCTTTGTTTCGTGGCCGCCGCGGGCGGACCCCGTTTCGCATCCGACGCCCCCACGTTCCGGCGCCCGTCGACCGCGTCCTAAAGGGGACCTGGCGTCGCGCGCCGAAGGTAGGCATGCGCGACGTCACGCTCGATGGCGAAGGTGTTGAGGTCCGTCACGAGGCTCAGGTCGCTCGAGGCCCCCACGCGGGTCCCGATCAGGCGAAACCCGACGCGCCGTAGCATCTCGTTGGGCGCCGGGTTCCCGCGGCTGGGCTCGCACACGATCTCCTTGAGACGGAACCGCTCGAAGAACTCGAGCGCGGCAAGGCAGAACAGCGTGCCGCCGAAGCCCTTGCCCCGCAGGCCCCCGTCCCACATGTGCAGGTGCATGTCTCCGCGGACGCCGAAGACGATTCTCTTGAGGGAATTGAAGCCGACCGCGCGGCCGTCGACGAGCCATACGAGGTAGGACGCTTTCGCATCCTGGGGCGGCGCGTCCACCAGGGCATGCAGCTGGGACCGGAGGGCCGCGGCGGAGGGGACTTTTTTCGCGTCGACGCCGAGGCGGGCGAGGTCAGCGGCCGACATCTCGGTCCAGTACCGGACGATGTGCGGGATGTCTCCGGCCGAAAGCGGCCGGACGGAAAGATGCGGCGCGTCCAAGGCTTGGGGCGGTGGACTCCCCGATCCCGGCTTAAGCCGTTCGCCACCGTGGCGGCGCTCCCGGGATGGAAGGATTCATGTCCGCCGCCCTCGGTTCGGGGCCCTCATGGCGGAGAACCGCATCACCGTCGTGAAGGCCAAAGAGCGAAGGCCGCCCGCCTCCCAGACGCCGGGCATGATCCGCGAAGAGGCGTTCGCGGGCGATGACGTCTGGGCGGGATACGTCCGGACCGAACCGAACAAGCCCTCGGGCTGGCACACGCACGGCGACCACGACAGCTACATCTACGTCGTCGATGGCCGGCTGCGCTTCCAGTACGGGGCGGACGCGAAGGACGCGGTCGAGGCGGGGCCCGGCGACTTCGTGCGCGTGCCGCCGCACACCGTCCACCGAGAGGACAACCCATCCTCCGTCGAGGGGAAGCTCGTCGTGATCCGCTTTGGGAAAGGGCCGCCGAGCGTCAACGTCGAAGGCCCCGCCGCGAAGCGAAAGTAGAAGGCCGTCTGGCCCTCGAAGCGGCTTCACAAGCGCGGGATTCCGCACGCGCTACTCTTGCAGCGTCCTGCGCACCGTGGCGTCGATCTCGAAGAACGGGTCCGCGTCCGGCCGCGACGGCACAGGTGCCTCGCCGCGAAGGACCTTGAGCATCGTTTCGAGGCTTTGCGAGCCCGCCTGCCCGAAGCCGATGAAGTAGTAGGCGGGGACCTGCGCCGGCACCGTGGACCAGGCGACCATCGTGTTCGAGCCGCGGTCCACCGTGAAACAAGGCCTCGTGGGTGGGCAGCCGAGCTTCCCGTCGTGGGGCAGGTCCGCGCGTGGCCGCGCGACGGCGCTCGCGAGGTAGAGGCGCTCCGCCTCCTGACGGGACAGGCGTCCGTCCGACAAGGGCCCCGACGGGGGGAGCCTCGCGTTCGGACCGGCGACCGCGAGGGTCCCGCCCCGGAGGCCGGTGCCGTGGTCGTCGATGACCCTTCGGGCCTCAAGGACCATCCGCGCGAAGACGCCCGCCGCAAACGGCGTCGCGCCGCTCGTGCCGCCCATCGTCCCGTTCCCCTCGATGGACTGGTAGCTCGCCGTCGGCGTCTCCCATCCATCGGCGACCACGTGCGGCATGGTGCCCGGCCAAAGGATGAGTTCGCCGTTGTCGTGCCCCCCCACGACGATGACGCCCCCGTGCCCTTGGGCGGGACGAAGGTAGGGCGGGATTCCGAGGAGGACGCCCTGGCGGAAGTCGAGGGGGTCGACGTCGATACGTTCGCCGTTGCCCGAGGCCGCGAACGTCACCATGCGTTCCGTCGCCTGGCGCGCGAGCGCGTGCGCGCCCCGGCCCTGCTGGGCGGGAAGCTGGTGGTGGAAGTACCCGGCCCACGAGTTCGACTGCAGGTCGATCCAGGGTTCCCGGCTAAGGCGTTCCATCGCGACCGTGGTCTGCGACGCCTGGTACATGACGATCTTGCACTCGCCGCAAAGCGACGTCGTCGCGCCGGCCGCGCGGCCCGCGACGCCCGTCCCGTGGTGGACTTCGCCGTCGATGAAACGCCTCGGGACCTCGCCGTTTGCGCATTCCACGCCAAGTTGGGCGAAGGAGGCGTCGAGCCTCACGCCGACGATCCGGGTCCCTGGGACCCAGTACCACTGGTCCGCCCGGATCGACTTCCACGTCTCGCAGTCCTGCGTGACGGCGGCCTTGAAGTCGGTCGCGTTGAGCGCGAGGTGGAGCGCGATCGAGTCGGTGGGGTAGCCGGGAAGGTACGTCGAGGGGTGGACGTACGCCTCCGGCGAAACGTCTCGGAACTGGACGTGGTAGGGGTTGATCCCGCTGTCAAGGATGGCGAGGACGACACGCGGCCCGTCGCCCGGGAGTCGGGCGGTGGGAGGTGGCCCGGCCGCGTCCCGCTCACGGGCCGTGCCCAGGCATCCCGCTAGAAGGATGACGAGCACGATGACGACTTGCTTCCGTCCAGCCCACACGCCAACGCCAGGCTTGACCCGCCAGCATATAAGCGGTGTGGAGGAAGGTTTGCCCGGATCCCCGCGTGCCCTAGCAGTAGAGCCGGAACTCGTACCGTCCGTTGAATTGGTCGCCGGCGAGGTCGTTGCCGCTGCGGGTGGCCTCGATCTTCCACGAGCCGGAGTCGCCCCGGATGACTTCCTTGGACAGGTCGAAGCTCTCCTTGAACGAGCGTTCGAAGAGCTGCGAGCCGCCTGAGTCCGTGACGCGTACCGTCACGCTGCCGTCGTGCAGGGTCCCTTCGCCGGCGATGTCGCCCTCGTCCTTGCAGGAACCTGTCTCGCTGTGGCTTCCGTTTCCTTGGCCCTCGAAGTCCAAGGTCGCCTTGGCCTGCAGGCCGCGGCCCGCGTCGTCCATGCACCCGGCAAGGGCGGCGAGGAGCGACACGGCGATCGCTACCAGGGTTGGTTTGTTCACCGTCCGATTCACCTCTTCTGGGGGGAGATGTTGGCGTCCTTCCCAGTATAAGCACCATGGACCAATCATCGTGAATGGCGCCGACGCGGCGGTAGTTCCCCCGCACGGTGGCGTGCGCTAGGTGGCGACAGCGAGCGATTCGAGCCCGGCGAGGGCCTCGGAGCGGGACTCCTCGACCTCGTCGCGGACCTCCCTCAGGAGCCGTCCATCCTCATCCGCCATGGAGGCGTGCTCGAACGCCTCCTGCCGGAAGTTCTCGCCCTCGTAGAAGCGCCGGAAGCGCTTCTTCGCCGTCTTCTCGGCCAGGGAGAGCCGATAGCTGGCCGCCGCCCGCGCGCCCCACGTGAGCGCCGTCGTGCGTTCGATGGCTTCCAGCGTGGTCGACCGGAGTTCCTTCGTGGCCTTGTCAACGTCCAACATCGCGTCGGTCCCTCGGGATTTTCCGCAACCGTTCATCGCAGAAATCGTTTTGGTAACCCACGCCGGCCTCGCGGACGCCGAACAAGAATCGGGAAGCCTCATGCACGAAAGGACCATTATGGGAAGGCGGCCGTGTTCAAGGGCATGGCCGCTCCGGATCCGCCGCCCCGCGACCACGACGTCACACGCCGGATGGACACTTTCCTCGGCGAGTTCCGCATGATCATCCCGGCGATGGCGGCCGTCTTCGGGTTCCAGCTCATCGCCGCCTTCCAGCCGACGTTCGAGCGGTTGGCCTGGTACGACCGCGCGGCCAACTTCGCCGGCCTCGCGTGCACCGCCCTCGCGATCCTTTCGCTGCTCGTGCCCGCAAGCTACCACCGCCTTAGCGCACGCCTCGAGGAGACGGAGGAATTCCTCCGGTTTGCCCGCTCGAGCATCGGCCTCGCCTTCGTCTTCATGCCGTTGGCGTTCAGCCTAAGCATGTACGTTCAGGCGCTGCGCACGTTTGGATCGCACCCCGCGGCGGCGATGACCGGACTGGCGTTCTTCGGCGCGTTCTACGTAGGATGGTGGGTGGTGCCGCGGCGGCGGTTCCGACAGGCGGGCGGAGCGGGCTCCGGGCAGGGGCTGGGGACGGCTTCCAGCCGCTGAATCCGGGGGCGCCCGGGCATTCCCGGAGCGGGACGCGCTCCGCCGGGACGCGAAAGCATATATTTGCAGACATCCCATGTAATGTGGAGTTACTTGACATGCCCAAGGCCGTCATCAACCTCTCCGAGCACGCAAATCGGGTCGTAAACGTCATCAAGGCCAAAGAGGGGCTTCGAGGCAAATCCGAGGCGATTGAACGAATCGTTCAAGAATTTGAGGAGCACGTCCTTGACCCGGCCCTGCGCCCAGCCTTCGTCGAAGACCTTCAACGCGTGCGCAAAGGGTCGTTCCGAAAGGTGACCAACCTGGGCGAAGTCCTGAAGTGAATTCGTTTGCCATGGAAGTTGGAGGTCTCGCCGGAATTTGAGCGAGACTACCGAAAACTCTGCGCCAAGAACGCCACGTTCCGGTCCGCCGTCGACAAGAAAGTCGCCCAGATCTTGCTAGCCCCGCTCCACTACAAACCGCTCCGCGCCCCGCTGCAGGGCGTCCGGCGTGTCCATGTGGGCGGATCCTATGTCCTCCTATTCGAGCCCGTGGAGCGTGCGGCGGTCGTTCGCCTCTTGAGGCTTGCCCACCACGACGAAGCCTACGGCATATAGAAGGTTCAACGCCCCCGTCGGAAACGCTCCCGTCTGCCGCGGCGCTAGCACCGGTTGGCGAGCCCATGTTAACCCGGATCGCGTTGCCGTCTCGAATGTTGGCCCGCATTCTCGCGATTCTCGGCGCTGCGGGCTTCGTGGTGTTGCTGGCCGTCGATCACCTGGCGCGCCGCGATCTCGATCCCATTGAACGTGCCATCAGCGACTACGGCAGGGGCCAAGATGCTTGGATCTTCGCGCTGGCCCTGGTCGCCCTCGCCCTTGCAAAAGTCTCGGTCGGCATCGCGCTCGTTCGAGTCGGAGGCGGCCCCGCGACGGCCGGCTGGATCTTCCTACTGGACGCCGCCGCGACGATCGCCGTGGCGCTTTTTCCCACGGACCTCGGTGCAGAGACGACGACAAGTGGGACGCTGCACCGCGTCGCCGCGACGATCGCATTCCTTGCGAGCACGGCCGGGATGCTGCTTGCCTCGTTGCCCGTCCGGCAGGGTTCCGGCGGAACGCCGCTCGCGGTCCTCGCCATCGCGGGCGCATGTTTCGTCACGGCGTTCGGCGCGGCCATCCTCGTGGGCCGTTGGGAAGGCGTGGCCGAGCGGGGCCAGGTCGTTTCGACCGCATCGTGGCTGGCCCTCTACGCCGCAATACGCATGGGCTAGCGGGGAGGGCCAGCCGGGAGGCTGCGTCGTGCAGGCGTACTTACCTTGATTTCTTCGCCTTGCGTTTGACTCCTCAAGCGGTTACTTTCATCGGGTCCGTTCCAAGGAGGGTCCCGCACCGCCCGCAGCCCAGTACACCCGGTCCTGGCGTCAACGTACTTCGACTGGCCAGTTGATCGACTGGATCCGCGCGTCCAGTTGCCGCCACTGGCTGGCGGCCGCGTCCGCCTGGCGGCGTAGGTCAGCAACGGGCATCGTGGGAACCGTCCGGATTTCGCCGCGCGAGATCCGAAAGAAGCCCTTCTCTGCGCCCGCGGCCGACTCCGCGATGGCCGTGTACGCCTGCTGGCGCAGCCGAAACATGTCCCGCTGCGTAATCGCGGCGGCGAGCGTTGCCTCATCGAACGGTTGGGCATGATTCGTGGCTTGGATGCGACGAGTCAACATGTCGAGTTCCGGATCGCCTCGTCGTGCCTACCGAGTAGGGTTTCTGGCGGCTCCGGGGGCTGCTCGCCTTCCTGAAGGCGGGCCGTAGCGACCAGGCGTTGCCGCAACGTTGCTTCGAGCTCCTTGAGCCGCTTGCCCTCAATCAAGGCTTCCGCGAGCTTCATGGAGGACCACGTACCCAGCGTTGGCCTGAATGATTTTCCTTTTGACGAATGATTTACTATTTACAGAATCATTAAATGGCGCCCTTTTCACCAATCAGGTTATGAAATCGGAACTCCAATCCGATTACACGCGGAGCAAGGGTACGATTGGGTCTGCTCGATGAACTGCCTGACATTGGCGGCGACATCCTGGGCGAGCTATTCGGCACGATCAAGAGCATCCTGGATTCGCTGTTCGAGTTCCTCTTCGGCCCCGAAGCCGCCGTCGTAGGCGGTGCGGCCGCCGCGGCCGCCACGTACCGCTGGTGGAAGTATCCCTTTGCGAGCCTCTTCACGCGTATCCTCAAGCCGCGCGCACTCGACCAGCCCGCGCGCGCACGCATTCACGCCTACATGCGAGAAAACCCCGGCGTTCGCGCCCACGACCTGGTCAAAGCGCTCGACCTGGCCACGGGCCAGACCATGCACCACCTGCGGATGCTCGAACACCAAGGCCTGATCGTCCGCACCGGCGGCCCCTTCTCGCGACGCTACTTCCTCAAAGGCTCGATGTCGCCGCGTGAGATGGCGCAGCATGTCGCGCGCCAAAACCCGGCGCTCGCGGGCCTCCAAGACGCGGTGGCCGCTTCGCCGGGCATCAGCGTCGCCCAAGTGTCCGAATCGTTGCATGTCTCGGCGCCCCACGCGTCCCGCCTGGCCCTCCAATTGGCGGCGGCAGGGCTCATCGAGCGTGTCCCCGAGGGACGCGTCGTGCGCTTGTTCCCCCGCCCGTAGACGACCCGTGCGCGGTTTTACCAATCTCGCCTTTAGACGGCAACGCGTCGCTCTCCCCATGAACATCACGTTGGTGATCACGGGACTCGCGACCTGCGGAAGCCTCCTCGTTGCCGGCGTCGATTGGCAATGGGGCCAAGACGATGGATGTGGCGAGCAAGGAAACGGCGTGGCCGTGGACGTGGGAATCGGCCAGCCTACCGCCAACGGTCACGCGGGGCCCTCGCAGCAGTCGGGCCAGCCTGCCGCATCCGCCTGCGGCGACGACTCCGAGGATGACCCGTGAGGGCTCCGCGCGCTGCCCGGGAAAGACTCCAAGCGGGCCGGTCGGGATTAGAGCCTGGATTTGGGCCTAGATCTTGGCGTAGCCGCTTTGGCGACTGTACTCCGCATGGCTCCAAAGATACAGAATCCAGACTCTAACACCGCCCGCCTCGCCGATGAGCGAGTAGTAGCCTCGCCACCGATCGGCGAGCTCGAACCGAAACAGGTTCGGTAGTTCGCCGTAGTCGCGCCGGAGATCCTTCGGCCACTTCTCGTCCGTGACCGGATCGCCGGCCGTCAAAGGATTCGCCTTGGCTCGGAACTCGAAGGTTTTCAAACTCTTCAGGCGCGCCGCGAAGAGGCGACGATCCGCCGCCGAGGTCGTCGCGACCGGTTGTTCCCACGCCGCCTTGACGGGCGCTGCCTTCGATGCGAACTCGATGCCGAGAAGTTTCGGCTTCGGCATCGCGCGACCTACTTTCCACGAAGTCGCTTCATGGTTTCGGACGACGCCCGAATCCAAAGAACCTTGCCGCCGGGCCCTTCGTCGTACACCATCTCGTGGTCGGCCATGTAGTCGAGGGCTTCATCCAGGAGGGGCGCGCCAACGCGCTCGCCCAACGCCTTTCGGATCTCGTACCGGCTCATCGGCGCTGCAGCCTTGCGGAGAACGTCTTCGATGGCCCGCAGCGTGTTCGTCGTCGGGCCGCGGGTCACGATCTGGCTAGGCGGCACAGAATTCAATTGGCCTCAAAAGTATATGAATTCATCCATTAATGAATTCATTAGCGCCCCGGTCGGGATTTGAACCCGAGTCAGGGCCTCGACAGGGCCCTATCCTGACCACTAGACTACCGGGGCTGGAGGATCGTCGCCGGGGAGCGCGCCCGTCGCGCGATGCTCCCGCCCATCAGGAACGCGCGGAACCCGATGAGGACGGAGAGCGGCCCGGACCGTCACGTCCGGCAACGCGCATTCGCCGAGCGCCTTCTCCAAGGCACGGCCCCGCGGCGGGGCCGACCCCCTCGACCTTCCTCTGGGCCGGGGCGGCGGAAGGCGCGAAAGCTGGCGGCTTAAAGAACTTGGCGATGGGTCAAGCGTGCCGTTGTGGTGCCGGGCGAGGGGGACCGCCCTTCCGGCCGAGGCCCGCCTTTTTTGGGTCCGGGGGCCGGACCTTTTGCGCGGAGTCCCGCCGGGCCCGTTTCGGGGTTTCCCTCCGAGAGAAACCGACCCGGCCGAGCCAACGGCTCGCAGCCCTGGACCCCGATGCTGTTACGATAGCGCAATCCGGACCACCCCCTGGAACTTGGCCCAGGCGCATCCTTTGAGGCGGTCGACTGGGGGCTTGCCGGCCCGACTC
>JACPAO010000132.1 GCA_016180755.1 Methanobacteriota archaeon | reverse complement strand
ACTCGTGCCCGCCGATGTCCATCCAGACGAAGCTCGACTCGTACGTGAAGCCCTCGAAGGCCTCCCAAAGGACGCCTACGCCGAGGAGGGCCGAGCCGAACACGGCCGGGATCGCGATCTCCGCGCCGTGCTTCGGGAGGCCCCGGAGCAAGAGGATGAGGAGGAACGCGACGAAGGGGAGCGCCGGGATGAGCCACGCGAATTCCATGAACACCGTCGGATCACCCCTTCAACGCGCGGACGATCGAGACGTCGGCGCTGCCCTTGAGCCGGTACAGGTTGAGGAAGATCGAGATACCGACCGCGGCCTCGGCGGCGGCGATCGCGATCCCGAAGAGCACGAAGACGAGGCCGCCGGGGTCCTGGTGGTAGCCGGCGAACGCGGCGAAGTTGACGTGCGCGGCGTTGATGAGGAGCTCCACGCACATGAGGATCTTGATGCTCGAGCGCGTCGTCATGATGCCGTAGAGGCCGGTCGCGAAGAGGGCCGCGCTCACGATAAACCAGGCCGCGACCGGGATCATGGGCCGCCCTCCTTGCGGTGCTTTCCGCCCACGTAGAGGGCGCCGAGGAGGGCTCCAAGAAGGAGCACCGAGAGGACCTCGAAGGGGACGACGTAGGTCGTGAAGAGCGCGTTGGTGAGCTCCTCCATGGTCTCCGTCGGTACGACGGCGGCGTTCCAGCCGGGGATGCTCGTGCCCGTGATCACGAGGAGCGCGAGGACGACGGTCGCGACGAGGGCCTTCGCCCATTCTTTGCTCATGGGCTTCCCTCCTCCTGGGTGGAGCCGTGCGTGAACATGATCGCGAACAGAATGAGCGTGACGATTGCGCCCACGTACACGAGGATCTGGATCACGAAGAGGAACTGGGCGTTGAGGTAGAGGAAGAGCCCGGCGACGCCGAGCAGCGTCCCCGCGAGGAAGAGCGCCGACGCGAAGAGACGGTGCGTGAACACGGTGAGTAGAGCGAAGGCGAGCGTGAGGGTCGCGACGAGCGCGAACCCGATGACATCAGCGTCCACCATGATCCCATCCTCCTAGATGCGCACCTTGTCGTTCGCCGTGATGAGCCGCTGGCCTTCCGCGAGCATCTTCGCGACCTCGGCCGGGTCCATGGCGTCGATCTCGGATTCCGTCTTCTGCAGGAGCACGGGCAGGTAGACCTGGTCCTTGCGGGTGCGCGAAAGTTCGTACTCGGGCGTCATGTGGATGGCGCCCGTCGGACACACCTCTTCGCAGAGGCTGCAGTAGATGCAGCGGGCCGTGTCGACCGCGGGCATCTTGTCTTTCTTGTTGGGGAACTTCGCGTTCATCTCGGGCGTCTTCTCGAACTTGAAGTCCACCATGAAGCAGGTTCCGTTGGGGCAGGCCTGGGCGCAGAGCGTGCAGCCGATGCACAGGTCGAGCTCGAGGCCGATGCGTCCGCGGTACCGCTCGGCGATGGGGCGCCGGACCTCGGGGTACTCGTACGTGACGGGCTTGCGGAAGAACACCTTGAGCGTCGTCTTGAGTCCCGTCGCGATCGCGGCCAAGGGCAGCCGCGTCCGTCGGTACGGGTCGATGACCGTGGGGGGGACGGAGAGCGGGTTGGGAAGCTCCGCGTGCTTCTTGGCGTTCGGGACGCGCACGGACTCAGCCAAGGACGAACCCCCGGACGATGGCGGCGACGACGAGGTTGAGGAGCGAGAGCGGGAAGAGGACCTTCCAGGCGAAGTTGAGGTACTGGTCCATCCGGACGCGCGGGAGCGTGAGCCAAAGCCAGAAGATGACGAAGCAGATGAGGAGGGTCTTGACGGTGAACCAGAGGGCGCCGTCGCCCAGCGGCTTGAAGTACCACTCGCTCGGGGAGCCGAAGGGCCCGAGCCAGCCGCCGAGGTACAGCGTCGTGATGAGCGCGCTGATGAAGAACACCTGCGCGAAGAGGACGACGTAGAAGAACCCGAACCGCATCCCGGAGTACTCGGTCGAGTAGCCCGCGACGAGCTCGCTCTCGGCCTCGGGCAAGTCGGTGGGCACGAGCCCCGCCTTCGCGAGGGCCGCGGCGAAGAAGATGAAGGCGCCGATGATCTGCGGGAACACGAACCACATCCCGTGCCGCGCGCAGGCGCCGCTCGCCGCGAACTCGAGGCAGCCCTTCTGCATGTTGACGATGTCGATCGTGCTCATGCTGCCCGCGAGCATGATGACCCCCACGACCGAGATCACCATGGGGATCTCGTAGCTGAAGTCGAGGGCGGCGGCGCGGACGCCGCCGTAGATGGCGTACTTGTTGTTGCTCGCCCAGCCCGCCGTGATCTCGGCGAGCGGCGAGAGGGCGCTGATGGCGAGGACGAAGATGATGCCGACGCCGATGTTGGTGAGGATGAGGTCGTTCGAGAACGGGATGGGTGCCCACGCCATGACGAAGGGGGTGATGGCGAGGTACGGGGCGACGCGGAAAAGGGTCTTGCTCGCGGCGCGGGGGATGATGTCCTCCTTCGAGACGAGCTTCAGCCCGTCCGCGATGAGCTGGAAGAGGCCGAAGGGCCCGACGCGGTTGGGTCCGATGCGCTGCGTGAAGAAAGCGAAGAGGCGCCGGAAGACGAGGGTGAAAAGGCCGCCCGTCGAGAGGACAATCGTGAAGAGGACACCGCTTGCGATTCCCCAGAAGATCGTCTGCGAGAGTTCGTAGGGGGCGTTGCCGAGGCCGAGGGCGGCGAAGGTCGGGTCCAGGACCTTTCCGTCGATGAAGTCTTCGATCGCTCCCATGTTTCCACCCCCCTAACGGTCGACGTCCCCCAGGACGATGTCGATGGAGCCGAGCGTCGCGACGAGGTCCGCGATCTTCTGGCCGTTCGCCATGTACGGGAGGGCCTGAAGGTTCACGAAGCTCGGGCCGCGGATCTTGAGTCGGTAGGGCTTCATGCTGCCGTCGGAGACGAGGTAGTAGGCGAGCTCGCCCTTTGCGGACTCGATGCGCGTGTAGGTCTCGCCCTTTCGGGGCTTGACACGGAACTGTTTGCTCCCCTCAAGCGACTCGACGACGATGGGGCCGGCGGGGATGTCCTTGCAGGCCTGGACGATGATGCGCATCGACTGGCGCATCTCCTGGAAACGGACGAGGAGCCGCGCATACACGTCGCCGCCGTCGGCGACCGGGATGTCGAAGTCGAAACGGTCGTAGATGCTGTAGGGGTCGTAGCGGCGCAGGTCGAACCCGACGCCGGAGGCGCGCGCGAAGGG
>JACPAO010000131.1 GCA_016180755.1 Methanobacteriota archaeon | reverse complement strand
ACGAGGACCTCGGGCAGGGCGCCGAGGGTCGAAACGAGGAGGATGCCGATGACGAACTTGGAGCGTCCGGAGCGGCGCGCCATGATGGCGGCGCTGTCGGTGACGAGCTTGGCGCCCTCGTTGAGGACAAAGAAGGCGGGAAGGATGAGCCCGACCCAGACCCAAGGGGTGACCATTCCCGGGGGCGAAGGCGGGTTTGGCCTAAAAGTCGTCCGAACCCATTCCGAGGGGTCGTTCCGTGATATCTCTCCTTGCGGCGACAATAAGCCATATAAAGCGCCGGGGACGGTTTGGAGGCGTGAACGTGGCCCGCCGCTGGTCCCGACGTCGTACGTTCTACCTCGTCGCCGTCGTGCTCTTGGTTTCCCTGATCGTGGTGTCGACGTTCGGGTCGTCGGCGGGCGGCACCTACAAACCGATCAACAACCCAGAAATCAAAGAGAACAAGCCGGGGAAGGCTTGGCCGGCGGGCGGCTACGGCGAGATCAACGGCTCCACGGCGGCGAACGACTGCTGGAGCCACCACCGCGGCGAGGGCATGCGGGACGCGTTCATCGTGTTCCCGATCCTTCCGCAGACGGCGCCGGTAGGCCAGGACATCGAGATCCCGGTCCAGATCCTCAACCCGTGGAAGCAAATCGTCCGCAAGGTCGAGCTGGACGTGACGCTGTTTGGCGAAACGATTGTGGCGGTTCACGGCGGGTCGAAGGGCCCGGTGGCCAGCCAGGACATCAACAAGCAGTTCACGGACACGCTCGGCCGCGCGAAGACGTTCCCGCCCGGGGCCGGTCAGCAGCGCCCGCCGGGCGAACTCCCGTACCGCATCGACATTCCGTTCGAGGTCCCGTACGGCGCCGCCGCGCTAGTTGCCGAACTCAAATTTTTCCCCTCGAACAGCGGGCCTGCCAGCCAGCAGGACTTGACGCGCGATGCGTTCGAGAAGAGCGGGTATCGGCCACCGAACCCGAAGGACACGAAGGAAACGGAGCCGGGAATCGGCAACCAGTTCATGGACTTCGACGGCAAGTTCAACACGAGCGCCAAGAAAATCTGGGTGGCCCCCAAGCCTGGCTCGGCCAACTTTACGCTCATCCACAGCGAGGGCGCATCGACGTCGGTCCGATTCTACCTCGACGTGACCGTCGTCATGGCGTCGGTCTCGAGCGCGGGCGCCAAGAGCTACAGCATCGCCGTCCCCGGCGGCGCGACGGCTTCCATCGACAAGGGACAACCGCCCATCTTGATCCCGGTCAAGATGACGATGCTCGCCGAGGGCGTCCAGCACATGACGTTCCACGCCAGAGCCGAGATCTACTACGAGCACGACGACCGGACCACGCCCAACGAAGACTTCTACAATCGGTACCAGAACCTCAGCGCCGAGGAGGACCGAGTGGCGGGCGGCTCCGTCGCGCCGGCCCGCGCGCTCCATATCGGGAAGACCCTCGTGAGCTCCCCCTACCAGGCCGCCGGCGCCGACGTCCCGCAGGACCAGTGGCAGTTCGTAATGGGCGAGAGCTCGGGGTTCGCCGCGGCGATCCTCCTCGTTCCGAGCCTCCTCTTGGGCGGCACGTACGGCAAGACGAGCCGGCGCTTCTTCAACACGGTCTTGGGCGGCGCGAAGCGGCGCGTCATGTTCCACAACCTCGTGAGCCTCGGGCTCTCCATCGTCGCCGTCGTCCACATCATCCTCTTCACGTACGAGGTCCGCTACACGATCCTCATGGGCGTCCTATGGGGCGGCCTCGGCGCGCTGAGCCTCCTTGTCCTCGGGCTCACCGGCTACTACCAGGTCCCGCTCATCCAGAAGCACGGCTACAAGTGGTGGCGCTACGTCCACCTCACGTTCGGGCTGCTCGTCGTGGTGTTCGTAAGCTACCACGCGCTCATGGACGGGGCCGACTTCATCTTCGCCCGCGAAGGCGTCCCGCAGTGGGTCAAGGACTTCAACATCGCTCAGAAGTAGGCGCGCGGCATGTGGTGCCTGGATTCAGGCACCACGCGGCCTCATTTCTTGCCGAACCCGCCCCGGCGCTCGTAGTAGCCGGCCAGGAGCCACGCGAAGAACGCGACCCCGAACCCGATCACGATCCCCATGATGATCGTCTCCTCGGGGGAGAAGTCCCGCACGAGGAGGAGGTCCGGGAACCGCATCGAATCGGGCCAAACCCGACGCCCGGTTAAGGGTTTTGTTGCCGCGCTACGTGTCGCGGACCGCGCTGAAGGCGTCGGGCTTCGGCTCGACCCAGAAGTCGGTCCGGTACATCGTGAAGGACTGCTCGAGGACGATATTGGGCGTCTCCGTCACGCCGACGGGCGCCGCCCACGCGCGGGCCGTGATGTCCCAGGGCGCCTTGGCCTTCGTCTCCTCGAGCTTCTCGATCGTCATGTTGCAAGAGACCACCGGGCGGCCGTAGTTCGAGAACGCGCCGCAGTACGTCACCTTGGAGCTGCAGCTCGGGATGCACGTGAAGCCCTGCCCCACGTTGAGGGCGAGCTTCTGCGCCGCCGCCGAGGCCGGCTCCCAGTCGAGCTCGACGAAGACGTTCTCGAGGTCCTCGAACTCGGTGATGTTGAACTTCCAGTCGATGTTGTTGCGGGGGTTCTTCCCGAACGTCCCGATGGACGTCTGCAGGCCCTCCCCGCACTCCTCGGAGAGGACGCCGGCGTGCCCGACGCTGCAGGTGATGAACCCGGTGAACTGCGAGGTGACCTGGCGCGGCTGCACCGTGGGAAGGGGCGGGAGGACGACCGTCACGCCCGCCGTCTCCTCGCCGGCGCGCACCTCGACGTCGAGGCTGAACGACTCGTAGCCGAGCCTCCCCGCAAGGAGCGTGTGCTTCCCCGGCGGGACGTTGCTGAACGCGAAGGTCCCGTCCGGCGCGGACCGCGCCGTCATGTCGGCGGGCCGAAGGAGGAGTTCGGCGTCGGCAAGCGGCGCGAACTCGTCGTCGGTCACGACGCCCGTCACCGCGCCCGTCGACTCGTCGAACGTCGCGGGCCCGGCGCCGCTCGGCCTGGGGCTCGCTTCTTCGCCTCCGCCCTCGCCTACGCAGCCGGAGAACGCGGCCCACACGACGGCGAAACACACGAAGGCCTGGGCTCGCTCGGGACTCATCTGCCGTGTTCTGCGGGACCCGCGGTATTTGTCGATTGCGGGAAGTACGTAGAAGGGGACGACGCGGCCTTGGGGACGTTCAAAGCTTGTCCGGGTCCTCGACGCCG
>JACPAO010000055.1 GCA_016180755.1 Methanobacteriota archaeon | reverse complement strand
TCGCGACGTCGCCCTTGTAGGGGAGTTCCAGGCTGAAGAGGAGCCCGGTAAAAGGGGCGCGGAAGATGGCGGCGACGCCCGCGGCGGCGCCCACGAGAAGGAGCACGCGGCGGTCCTCTTCCTCGAAGTTCCACAGTTTGAAGTGGCGGACGAAGAAGCTCGCGAACCAGGCGCCCGTGAGGATGGCGGGGCCCTCGAGCCCGGCGCTGCCGCCCGCGGCGATCGTCGACCAGGATCCGGCCGCGCGCCGAAGGTAGGGCGCGGAACGGACCTGGATGCCGGGCGTGTGGTAGGCGTTGAGAACCTCCTCGGTGCCGTGGCTGTACCGCCGCGGATTGAGGCCGCGGACAAGGAGCGCGGAGACGAGGAACCCGGTGGGGAGGACAGCGAAGACGAGCCATGGGTGGGCGACGTAGAGTCTTCGGAAGAAGAGCCAGCCGTAGTCGTAGATCACGATGTGCAGGAGGGCGATGAGGCCGCCCGTGAACAGCCCGACGAGGATTCCGATGGGGACCCAGCGTGCGAAGAAGACCCGCATCTCACTGGACCCGATGCGCCTGACGGGGCGGAGTACGCGGGGTTCGCTGTCGTCTGCCAGGGAGAGTCCTTCTCTCCAGCCCCTGCTAGGCGGCCGCCTCGTCGAGTCGTTGGAGGACGAACGCCTTGTCGAGGCTGGAGAGGAAGTGGCCGGCGCGGGGGCCGCGCGGCTTGCCGAGGAACGCTTTGTAGACGGCGGCGAAGGCCTCGCCCGGCTTGAGGCCGTGCTCCTTGGCGGTCTCGTGGAGCGCGTTGTGGATGAGTTCGGCCCGCCACTCGAGGGCGGCGACCTTCGAGCGGACCTCGTGAAGGAGCTTCTTCTCGGGTTGCGCGAAGTCGATGCGCGGAAGGCTCGGCTGGAGTTCGACCTTGACGTCGTCGGGGGCGAAACGCCTGAGCCAGTAGCGGACGTGCTCGACGCGCTCCTGGAGGCGCTTCTTATCCTCGCCCTCGGGGTCGACCACGAGGTCGCCTGTCCGACGCAGCACGCGCACGGCCTGCTCGAGGCTTGGGGCGATCTGGGCTACGGTCACGAGGTGACGGTAGTGGACCTGCAGCGGAAGCTCGGCGGGCGGGCCGTGGGGGCAGGAGAGTTGATAGGTGCGCTCGGCGTCGTTCATGCCGACGCGGGCCTCCGCCGCTCCGAAGTTGACCCGCTCCCACTCGTCGAACTCCTCGACGAGTTGGAGGATCCCGAGACCGGGGTCGAACTCGATGTGCTTGTTCGGCTGGTTTTTCGCGATGAGGAACCGGAGGACCTCGGGCGGCGTCATCTTGAGCATCTCGTCGGCCCCGATGGCCGTGCCCGTCGACGAATGCATGGCGCCGACGCCCTTCACCATGACGAACTCGTACACGGTCCGCGTGGGCGGATCGTAGCCGAAGACCTCCTTGCTGATCCGGATCCCCGTGTCCCAGCTCGAACCCGCGGCCGCGTGGTCCTTGCCCATCGCCTCGAACGTGACGCCCAGGAACCTCCACCGCGCGGGCCAGTCGACACGCCAGGGGAGCTTGCCCATGCCGCCCTTGCGGACGTCCATGCGACCGTGGTGGCCGCACGTGCAGCTGTACTCGACAATATTCCCGTCGACCAGCGTGGGCCGAGTGTTGGGGAGCTTCCTGCACTTCTCGCACTGCATGTTGAAGGGGATCCAGTCCGGGGGGAGGTTCCGCTTCGACTCCGCCTCGATGATCTCCTTCATCTTCTCCGTCGCGCCAAGGGCGTCCTCGACGGCCTCGGCGTATTTGCCCTCACGGTACATGTCGTACGCGTCGAGCACGCGGAACTCGACGCCGAGCTCCTTGATCGAGGCGAGGAACGGCTCGAGGAAGTGCTGCGCGTAGTCCTTGTGGCTCCCGCAAAGGCAGGGGATCTCGCGAAGGGGTCGACCGACGAAGTCCTGGTACTTGGCCGGATCCATGAACGGGTAGACCTTGCGAAGGGGATCGTACGAGTCGGCGATGTAGACGAGCTCCGCGGGGACCTTCTCGACGTCGCGAAGCGACCGGTACACCATCTCGGTCGTGAGGACCTCCCGCATGTTCCCGACGTGGATGGGCCCGCTGGGCGTGATGGCCGTCGCTAGGAGGTGGCGGTCGGCCTTGGGGGCGACCTCGCGAGCCAGCACGTCGGCCCAGTGCGTCATCGACCCCCGCACGATGCTTAAAAGCGGGTTTAAGTGTTTTCAAAAGGCGGCGCCCGGGCGACGGTTGCCGATGTTCCCCAAAGTCGTTTAGATACTGCGCCGCTGTGGGAGGGTCCATGCACTGGATCGTCCCGGTGGCCGTCGCGACGGTCGCCATCGCAGGCGGGGCCACGGCGTTCGAGGCTTTGGGTCCCGGCACGGTCGAAAGCGAAGCATGTGCCGACCCCATCGTCGTGCCCTACGAGGGCCTCGCCTCCCAAACGGGCACGCTTGTGATCGCCCTGGAGCATTCGGGCACGCACACCGACTTTGCCGTCTGCGTCTGGTCCAAGGAAGTCTTGTTCTTCGAACAGTTCACGCTCGGCGACGGGGACACCCGGACCATCACCCTCGACGTGCCGATGGGCGCGAATGTCTACCACGCGACTTCCATGGCGGGTCGGTTCGGCGGGGGTGCGGCTGAGCACTTGGGCAGCTTCGACCTCGCAAAGTGCGCCGGCCGCCGTTACGCGGTCGTCTCCGAGTCGTCCGCGTCCCCGTTCGGGTTTGGCTCTGGTTTCCGCGTCACGGAATGCGAGGAGGCGGGAACGTGGGGGTCCAGCTCCGCGACGAACCAGTACGGGATGGGCGGGTCGCCGGCTGCCTCCCTGCCTACTCGCAGCGACCGGAACCCGGGCACCGTTTTCCTCGTCGTGGGAGGCGGCGCGGGCGCGGCGGGCTGGCTCATGTGGGCGTTCGTGCCGAGGTTCCGCTACCTGGGCATCGCCCTTTTCACCCGGCTCACGCAGCCCACCCTGCTTCGACTGGAGACCCGCAGCCAGATCCACGAACTCGTCCACCAGGATCCGGGGATCCATGCCAACGCCATCGCGTCGCGCCTCGAGCTGGGCCACGGCACCACCGAGTACCACCTCCGGGTCCTTGTCCGCGAACGTCTGCTCGACCGCGTCGTCCTGCCCGGTTTCCGCTGCTACTTCCCCCATGGCAGGTTCGCGCCCCTGCAGATGCGCCGCCTCGCGACCCTACGGACGAAGGGACTCTCGGATGCGCTCCACCTGATCCGCGCCCAACCCGGGATAACGCAGGACGAACTTCGACGGCGCCTC
>JACPAO010000122.1 GCA_016180755.1 Methanobacteriota archaeon | reverse complement strand
GGCCCTGGGTCTCCGGACGAATCAATGCGGACAACTCGAGAGGCTGGACGGAGGGCCGCCCACGCCGATGCCAGAAGGCAAAAGGCCACGAGCAGAAGCAGCGGCGGATCCCTGACCGCCAGCCAGGAGCTCGCGGACAGCCACTCGAAATCATCCGTCGACACCTTTGAAGGGGGGATTGGGGAGATCATCGCGCGGTCGACGGCGAGTTGGCCGCGGGCATCGCGGATGACGACTTGAGCCATGTAGGTTCCTGGAGTCTCGTACACGTGGACCGGCGCCGAGGCGTTGGAGAAGGTGTTGTCGCCGAACGACCACGCGTACGAGAAGGGCGCGGCGCCCCCGGCCACCTCGAGGGAAAAGGTCACTCGTAGGGGAACGGCGCCGGAGTTGACGTCAGCCTGCACGATCGCCCGGGGAGACTCGAGCCCGCGTTGAACCCTAAGCACACGTACCACGGCGGGGCAGCCCGTCAGAGGTTCATCAGGGGAGCCGTGAGAGCCGCCCTGGACGAGAATCGTCACGAGGCGGTCGCCGAGCTCTTGCCCGACGATCTTAGCCTGGGATGAGTTCGTCATGGCCCCGGGGGCCAAGGTAACCGTCTCCCACGGAAGCGTCCCCGTTTCCCAATCAAAACGAACACGTATGGAAGTCGTGACCGTGGCATTTCCGCCGTTGGAAACGGCGATGGTGAAGTTCACCGGTTCGCCGGCGCTGGCGACGGCGGGGCCGGTCGCAATCCGCAGGTCGGTGCACCAATGGGCCGCGGATGCGGGCGGCGCCGCTAACACGAGCAATGCGAGAAGGGGCGTTCCCAGGCCAAAGAGTCGTAGCTGCATATTCGCGCGAAGCCCCGGCGACGCTCTTACAGATTCTAGCCGCGCCGACAACATACCCATATCTAGGGGAGTCCGTCGCCGTGGCCTCATGAATTGGGGCCTCGGATTCTTGGCACGTTGCGAACGTGGTCAACGTCGTTAATCCCGGACGCCCCTTGCTTGGCGACAGCGGTGGCTCCAATGTGGAAGCAAATCGTTTGTGTTGCGATCACGGCCGCAATGGCGTTGGTACTTCTTCCTCGGCCCGTGGTGGCAGTGGGAGTCTGCGGCGACACCAACGGGGACGGGGTGGAAGACCTGAATGACTGCACGGACCCCTGGACCGACTTGTGCGGCGACGCGAACGGGGACGGCGTGGAGGACCTCAACGACTGCACCGAACCCGACGTGGGCCTCTGCGGCGACGCTAACGGCGACGGGCAGGAGACCCTCGACGACTGCACGGGGATATTGTTGGGGATCTGCGGAGACATCAACGGCGACGGCGAGGAGAACCTGGACGACTGCACGGAAGACCCGGGCGCCGTCATCGCAACATCGACCGCGTGCGGGGGCGAGAACCCGTCCAGCCCCTCCTGCTCGTTCCAATGCGACGCCAACGCGGAGATCGGCACCTACTACCACCTCGTGACCGGGTCGGGTCCCGGCACGGCCCGCGCATATTGCGGAACCACCCTGGTGGCCTCGTGTTCGACTTCCGCCACGGCCTTCGCTTGTGCTGACGCGGGAATCTGGACCGGTGGCACCACGGCCGGCTACTGCGAAGGCTTGATCCCGTCCGGCGGCGTGGGTGTGTACGCCTGTTTTATCGCGCCCCAGGCATGCACCTTGCCCGACGCGGGCGTCGACGGCGACTGTTTCGATCCGAACCTTGTGCTTGACGCCGAGGACGAAAGCATCACCTCCGATACCACGCTTGACGGAACGAAGTTCTTCAACAAGTTCGCGGTCGCCTCCGGCAGCACGGTCACCGCTCCAACCGGCCTGACCGTCATCGCCAACGAGATTGACATCCAAGGCCGCGTCGTGGGTGCCAGCGGGTCCTTGTCCGCGAAGACGGGCGCCGGTATCGTCCTCATCGCGACCAGTTCCTTGACCCTCAACGGCCAAGTCGTTGGAGGCAATGGCCACTCGTACGGAACCCGCAGCGTCACCGGCGTCGCGGACCCGGCTGGAGGCAACGGCGGCGACGGAGGGCGCGTAAGCGCCATCCTCCTTTCGCCCGTCGTCGTCGACCAAGTCACCTGCAACGGCGAAGCCGTCCTCGCGTCGGCAGCCCCGTCGGGTCGATTCACGTTCCCGACGGGCCGTCTGACGGGCGGCAAGGGCGGACAAGGAGAGGGTCTAACCTTCACCAACACGGTCTCGGGGTCCGACCCGACCCTGGGCACTCGCACGCTTGTTGGCGGTTTGGGCGGACGCGGCGCCGACGTCACGCTCGGCGCGGCCCTGGGTTGGTGCGCAAGCCCCTTCGTCGCCTCCCCGCCTCCCTTTAGTGGCGTCCTGCAACCGGGAAGCGGCGGCGGGGGCGGATCCGTCCACGCCGAGGAGGGCTACGCCGCAACCATCGATGGGACCAGCGGTGCAATCTTCCAGCCCCTTGCCCCCCTTCTGACGGCCATCGGCGGCAATGGCGGCGACTCCGGCGGCGCCTTCCTACCCAGCGGCGGCTTCCTTCTGACCAACATAGGAGTTGCGGATTCGAATGGCGGATGGGGAGGAAACGCGACCGCCGATGGTACCAAGGGGCTACCCTCCTGCTACCAGTGCAGCGTCACGACGGGACCCGTTTCAGGCATTCGAGGCATCTCGGCCAGGGCCGTCGGCGGTTCGGGCGGAAACGGCCCCATAAGCGGGGACGGCGGCGACGCCACGGCACTCGCGGGCCCCGGCGGGGCAGGCGCCAACGGCGACCCCGTTCCTTGCGCCGTCGAAAACGGTTGTCCACCCAGTGGCGCCGGGAAGGGCGGCGACGGCGGCGATGCAGACGCCGTCGCGGGAGATCCCGGCGAGGCCGATGAATGTAATTCGTACGGCAGCTGCGGCGAGAGGGCGGCTTTCCGCGGCGAAGACGGGGGCGTCGCCCTCGCCGTCGGCGGGCGCGGCGGACCCGGCGGGAACGGCCACGATGGAATCGGGTGCATTGCCACCGCGAGCAAATGCCAAGATGGAGGCCCCGGCGGTAACGGCGGCAACGGCGGCAAAGCCACGGCTGCGGGCGGAGCTGGAGGCGACGCCAGGACCAGCGGACAACACAATTGGGGCAGATCGTGCGACGATGAAGCAAAGGTCTGCCACTGGACGGACCTTGTTGCCGGAAGCGCGGAAGGCGGAGACGGCGGGTCCGCGAACGCCATCGGCGGACGAGGAGGTCCGGGCGGCCTCGGCGGCGCCGGCTACGATTGCCCATCGTCCGGCGTCTGCCCGGGCGCACACGGCGGGGCAGGTGGTTCCGGCGGCCGCGGCGGCGACGCCGCCGCGACCGGCGGCAATGCTGGCGACGCGACATGCATCGCCCAGCACGGGTGCCCGGCCTATGCCGGCAAGGCCGGATTGGCCACGGCGGCCGGCGGCGGAGCCGGCGGCAAGGGCGGCCGTGGAGGCGACTCTGGCAAGTGCTTCGGAACCGTCGCGTGCACGGTTGGCGGCGCTGGCGGGCGCGGCGGAGACGGCGGCGAGAACACCGCCACGGCCGGCCACGGCGGCCACGCCAATACGGGAGCCAATGGGGGTGGCGCGCGTCACCCCGAGCGACCCACGGATGGCGGAACGGCGGCGGTAGAGTTGGCGCCCGCCGGCCGCGGCGGGCCAGGCGGGAAAGGCTCCACCTGCCTCAACGCGAACGACCAAACCTGCCTCCCCGGGCAGGGAGGCACCGGCGGATCTACCGGGCACCATGGCCCGAAAGCCTCCGCCAAGGGCGGCGACCCCGGTCTCTCCCCATCCGCGGTGGCCACCCCCGTGGCCGGCAAAGGTGTTGGATGGTTTGTTGTCGGCTTCCGTGGCGGTCAGGGCGGCGCCGGGGGAGACGGCTTCTGCGGTGGAACCGGCGGCGCGGGAGGAAACGGCGACCAGGATGGCGGCCGCACGTCGAACGCGGACACTCGTCGCCGAGAATATTTCCAACTGGCCGACGGACGCGGCGGAAGCGCCGCCCCGAGTGCACTCTTCGCGTACGCGATGGACGGCCACAGCGTCCCGTCGGCGGACGCGGGCCTAACAGGGTCGGCGGGGCCCATGGGCGTCTCCACGACGAGTTGCCCCGCCGCCGCCATGCAGTTCCTCGTGGAAACCGCCACGGAGGCGCGTGACACCGTCCTTGCACAGTAGGAGAATCGAAGACATGAAATCGAACCGCTTCAAGACCCCGCTCTCGCTCATGACGCCCGCTCTGGTCACCCTCGCGCTGGTCCTGGTTTCCGGATGCGTGTCGACCTGTACGGGCCTGCGCCATGGCACGATCAAGGAATCGCCCGAAACCTTCCAGGTCGTGTTTGGCGACGCGCAAACCTGCACCGACGACCGCTCCTTTACGTGGACAAACCCCAGCGAAGCTGCCCGCATCACGCTCAACGGCAAGGTTGAGGCGGGCAGCATGCGGATCAAGGTCTTCGACGCGGCCAGCCCCGCCGCCAACGTCTACGACACGACATTTGGCACCAGCCCCCCGACGCATGCAGAGGGCGCCCTAACGTACGCCGGCGTCGCCGGGACATGGACCGTCCAGTTCATGCCATCCTCGGCGAAAGGGACTTGGACGTTCGCCGCTACTCCCTGGGGCGGGTAAGCCCGCCCCCAGGGGGCTCGCCGCCGGGTGAGGCCCCAGGATACATGGATTGGAGATGGACAACAAGACCCCAACGGACACCGGCCCATCGGGACGTCGCACGCCCTCGAGCGAAGCCGCGGCTGCGGTTGCTATCGCGGTCGGCCTGATCCTCCACGTGGGGTCGCGGGTCCTGTGGGAACGCGGGTTCGAATCCTCGCCTCGGGTCCTTTTTTCGATTCCCCAGGATGGTTTGGGCGTCGAAGCGTGGTGGCGCTGGTTCGACATCGCCCTGGAAGCCGCCCTCGCGTGCCTGTGGCTCGCGGCCGCGTGGGGTTTTGCCCGCCAGGACCCGAGCCGCGCTTGGCGTCGCACCGGGTTCTGCTTGGCCGTCGTGGTCGTTCTCGGCGTCCTGCCGACCGCGTACCATCTTGCTCATCCGCTTGTGCCGTGGCGCGGGTTCTTCCGCGTCACGACCGAACTATCCAACGCCGCATTCGCCCTCGGCTTCCTAGCGGAACGGCGATGGTTCCGCGCCCAGGCTTGGCTGGTCCCAATGACTGCCTTCGCACAGGCTCTGCGCTGGAGCGCGACGGGCCTTGAGAGCATTGCTCTGGCGGCCTTCCCGACGCAACTGGTGACGCCGCAAATCCTCCTGGAGACGACCGCCGAACTCGTATTGGGCGCCGCCTTCTTGTTCGCAACACTCGCCACGTTGGGCCGTGCCCAGCATCTGGCAACCAACGGTCAGGACGCGGCGGACGCTGCCGCCGTCACGAGCGGTTGACGAAGAAGTAGTCGGACACGGGAAGGTGGACGGTTTGGGAGACCTTTAGCGACGTTGACAGGGCCCAAAACGTCACCCCGACGGGGCCCCCTTCGGCCACGGACTCCCGCGACACCCATGCTTGGTCGAGGGCGGTCCCAGAATCCGTTGCCGCCATCAGGTATGGGAAATTGAGGCCCGTGTACGCACGGCCAGCATGCTGCTCGCAACCCTTCTTTGTCGACCCATTCAGGGGGACCGAGTGGCACCACTGGCCGGTGGAGTTGTCGACGACGAGGTAGTGGAGCTCCTGCCATCCTCCCGAGGGGCCGGATGTGAGGGGGGTCACGGAAATGTTGCGTTTGGCCGAGATGGGAGATGAGGCCCCTCCCGCGGTCGCCGAATCCGTAATCTTGGTGTCCAAAAGTCCATTGGGAACGCGCATGCTAAGCCAGCTTCCGTTGGTGTCCCAGAAAGAAAGCGAAGCCTCAGGCGCCGAGGCCAAAGGGACGAGTTGACGGGACTGGCCGCGCTTGGCGAGCTGGCCGCGCGCCGATTCGAAGGGCACCCAAGCGTCGTTGCCGCCCGCGTCCTCGTCCCATCCGAAGGCGAGGGCGAGGCTGGTTGCGTCCGGGGGTAGGCGGTAGGCGGCAAGCACGAGCAGATTCTTTGCGTCGAGTCCCTGGGCGGCAGCCGGAGTCGTGTAGCCGTTCGCGCGCGTGGTTATTGTGGCTGCAAACGATGACTCGTGGAGCGCCACCATTACGTTTCCAATGTGGACCTGGTCCTTGTCGCCGTAGGCGACGCGATCCAATCCGAGGAGCAGCGATCGCGCGAAGAACCACCCGTCCCTTGGCGTGGAGACAATCCGGCTCTCGTTGAGAAAGGCCCCCACCACGATCAGGTTGGAGCGACCGGCGGGGGACATGGGCTTTGCATCGGAGATTCGAACTAGCACGGCTCCGCTGCGCGGATGGCTTTCGAGGACAGCGTAAGTCTGCATCGACATGTTTGTCCCGTCGGCAACTGGCCCCGTCGACGTCGGCACGTTGCCTGGGTCCGTGGCGCGGACCAGATCGTGGAACGGTGCGGCTTCTTTTTCAGAAGGGCCCGGGGTCCCGGAGCCCCCGGGGGCGTCTCTCCGCTGGGGGCCCTCGGCGCATCCTGCAACGAGCATGACTGCGAGGGTGCATGTCGCAAGGGTCCAGCCCGGCTGCCCGCGAAACATTGGTGCTGTTTCCTAGTCGGACGATGTATAAAGAGTTCGCGAGGGGGTAGGAGGATAGCTGCGCAACGGCGAAAGGCGCAATCGGGAAAGAGATGGCGAGGTGTTGGGCCCTCAGCACCCACATGTTGGACACGGAGGGTTCAGCGGCCGCGCGGTCTCCGTGTCTGGAAGGTCGTCGGCGTGGAGCTCAGGCAACACGGAAAGCGACGTGCGCCGCACGGGACGCTTGGCCACGGCCGCCAGCCAAGAGCGTGCGACGTCGCAGCCTTGACCAGGGCCGCGAATACGAGGCAGCCGTGGAGGAAGTATCCTTGTGCCGCGCTGGAATCGACGTTGGCGCGGAGCTTGCCGACCCCCCATTGACCCCAGCGAGTTCCCTAGTATAGGGCTTGTAGGCATGCGCCGGGTCGCGGGTCGTTGGCATGTCGCACCGCGAGTGCCGTCGGAGGAATGTCCGACCCCTGGCTTGCTCGCGATAGGCAAGAAGGGAAGCGCGGATTCCCGCCGCGCCGCCACTCCGACTCAGAGGGCGTGGACGGCCCTGACGTAGCTGATGTCCCGCCATTTGTCGGCGAGCGCCGTGTTTGCATCAGCAGGGTCTAGAAGGGAGTACCCCGCACGACGAGCCAGGGAGACGGTGGGGATGGCTTTGCGGGACTTTTCGCCCGTCGGGTGGACGTGGCTTGCAAGCATCGGGGCATACGGTATACTGATTCTTGTGGCGCCTGCCTTGGCGCAGGCAATCAGTTCCTATCTGGGGCGTCTGATTGTCCTCGCCGCCCTGTCATACGGGCACTTCGGCCTGATGGCGGCCCATCTATACGGGCGAATTGCACAAGATGACGTCCTCAAGAGCGGGCCGCGCAAGACGATCATGGAGGAAGTGGGGTCCAACCCGGGGAGCTGCGAGGCGGACCTCGTTCGCGTTGTTCCCGTGGGCGCCTCCAATGCCGCTTTGGCTACGCGGCCCCCCCGGGTCGCGAAGCGCGTCCGGGCGGTGCCGGGCGTGGAGGGCGGGCACGGCCCGGGGTGCGCGTGCCACGCGTGCGGCGCTTGGGTGCGCAGCCCTTGGGCTCGAGTTCGCGGTCTGGCTTTCGGTCCGGCTAGGACGGTGGGGGGTTGGGCCGCGCGCCGGGGTCCGTGATCAGGCGGAGCGCGTCCTGGAGGATCCGCAGCTTCGCCTCGGCTTCGCCCTCTTTGATGACGATGTGCTGGCCGACGTTGTTGATGCCGGCTTGGGCGCGGGTTTTTGCGCGGAGGTCGGCGGCGACGATGCGGCCGTAATACCGCGGCTTGCTGCTCCCGTCGGCCCACCCGAAGAAGGCGCACATGTCGGAGTCCGTGACGTTTCCGAACATCTTCATCGTGAACGCCTTGTTATGGCGGAAGTCGTGGCACGTGTACGCGGGGACGCCGGCCTCGGTGCACGACGCTTTGAGGCGTCGCAGGCCGGCGTCGCGTCCCATGGGGAGCCACGCCGACGTCGCGTGCTGGTTGTCGCGCGTCAGGAACAGGGGCGCGTCTGGCGTATCCCGGAAGGGGTGCTCTTCGAGCCAGGCCTCGAGGGCGGCGCGGCACTGGAGGACCCACACCTCGCGGGAGGCTCGTTTGTTCTTGAGTCGGAAGCGGGCCTGGCTGCGGGGTGGGATGCTGAGGGTGACGCCGCCTTCCTCGAACCGGACGTGGCCGACGTTGAGGCTTAGGGCCTCGTTGATGCGGAACCCGGTGTCGAAGAGCACCCAGAACAGGGCTTGGAAACAGGGCCGGTTCTTGTTCCTGGCGACCATCGCGAGGAAGTGGTTGTCGGGGACCCGGCGTGCCTTCTTCTCGTCCTCGTTTTCGCCGGTGTCGAAGGCGACGCGGAAGGCGTGGGGCAGGAGTCGGTCGCGGAGGGCAAGCCGGTGCCGGAGGAAGCCTTGCACGAGCAGGGCGTAGGATCCGGCAGTTTCCGGGCTGACGCGGCCGAGGAGCCGCTCCGTCCAGGCGCCGCACTGGTCCGGGGTCACGTCGTCCCAAGGGGTCGCGTGGGTGAAGCGGTGGAGGTCGGCAAGGGTCTCGGCGTAGCGTCGGATCTGGCCGACCTGCGATCGGCGCCGCCGGAGGCGCAGGAAGGCCTCGACATCCGGACGGCATTCCGGGGAGAGGCCTGCGATGGCCGAGACGACGGCCGCCTCGTCCTTGGCGTCGCGGAATTCGCGTTCCTGGCTATGTCGTTGCCACACCTGTCCGGTGGGGGGTCGGCCGGCGCGGCCAGGTAGGAGTCCGTAGGGTAGGCCCGCGGTGCCCGCTTCGTGGAGGCGGGCGTCGCGGGTCGCTTGGCGGCGGCGGTCCCGGGCGTCGTTCTTGTGGTTCTGGTGACGGGTTTCTCCTTCTGGGCTTCTCATGGTTTATCTACCTCCGGGGTTTGCGCCCCAGGTGTGGCCGTCCGCTTGCGTGGCGGGCGACAAAACATTCCTCTAGGGCGCGTAGATCAGCGGTAGATCGTCCGCTTCGCAAGCGGAAGGCCTCGGGTTCAAATCCCGACGCGTCCACTTTTCCGGTTTCACGCTGGGACGACAAGGTTATTTACTGGCCTTAAGGCTCCGTGCTGTGGGCAGGCTCGGGATGGCAAAACGCCACCAGCTTGGGGTTCACCTAGCCGTCGTGGTCGCGGCGTCGTTGCTTTTTGCTGGATGTTCGAGCGCGAAAGCCAAGTCACCGCCGCCCGACCCGTTCATCCAACCCAAGGGCTTCGACGAAGTAAGCGGGTCCGTGAGCGGCGTCGTCGTGGACGAGGAATTCTTCCCCCTCAGGGATGCCGTGGTCGGCTTCATCGACCCCTACCAGGCGACCAAGACCGACGAGTTCGGCTACTTCGAGATAGGCATGCTGAAGCCGGGCGAACGCAACCTCTACGTGATCCATCTCGGGCACAAGTCGGCGGGAAAACGGATCACGCTCGTCGAGGGGCAGACCACGGAGGTCCAGTTCATCCTGCCCGTCCTCCCGGTCGAGGAACCGTGGATCGACATCAAACCGCTCTCCGGCTGGTTCGAGCGCGCCGCGCGCATCGACCCGACCGGTACCACCTACAACAAGTCGGTCTCGCCGCAGTGGCGCACCGCCGACGACCCGAAGGTCTTGCGCGCCCTGCAGATGGACGTCGTGTGGAACCAGGGGTCCGGCCTGTCGGGCGGGATCAAGGTCGACTTCGGCCTCGGCGGCTCCGCGACGAAGTCCCTGTTCTTCACACTCGAGGGCAAGAACCCGTTGTCCGGCAGCGCCGACCGGGCCCGGATCGAGGAGGTCTGGGACCTCCGAAAGAGCGTCTGCGTGAAGGAGCCGTGCCGGTTCCAGTGGGAAGCCGCGCCGGCCACGAAGGTGACGAACCAGGTCGTCGACCTCGGCATCATGCTCGACCAGCGCTTCTTCGTGTACGTCGCCCACTTCTACCGGCTCGACATGCCCCCCGACTACCACGCAGCTCCCGTCTGACGCGGAAGCGGCAGGCCTTTATCGGCGTGCGTCCCATCCACAATCCGACCATGCTCGCGCCGCCCCGCGCCCACGCAAGAAGAGCCCCTAGGGGGGCCTAGACGATCGGACGAGGTCGTGGTGGGCGATGCGCGGGTGGCTCAGCTTGGACAGAGCACCGGCCTTCTAAGCCGGGGGTCGCGGGTTCGAATCCCGCCCCGCGCGCCTTACTCCTTGCCGTCCTCTTTTCCGGTTGCCTCTCCTCGCACTGGTTCGAAGCGACGGCCGAGAACGCCCTCATCGTCCCCGGCTACGGGTACGACGGCCAGAACATCCGCCACGCGCCCGGTGAGATCAGCCTGAAGCTGAGCGACCGCGACAACACGGGGACGGTCGCCGCCGTCATCCAGGACGTGGTCGAGACCTACGAGGTCCGGTTCGTCAACTTCACCGGGCGCCTGCCGTACCAGTCGGGCGGCGTCGCCACCAAGCTCCACCTCTGGGGGGATAGCGGAAACGGCTCGACGGCCTTCCCGAAGGTCTTCGTCTACGCGGCGGCCTTCGGCCACGCGGAGCTCCTCGTGGGCGGCCGACACCAGCGCGACCCCACGAACCTCGCCGACGCGTTCCCGGCATACGCGTTCGTCACGCAGGGCGTCTACCGCGACGGCGAGACCCTCATGGTCTACGGGGGACAACCGGGCCAGCCCTATGATCCCACGAAGCCGACCGCATCCACGATCAACCGGATCGGCTCGCAGGCGGTCGTCCTACTTTACACGAGCCGCGGCGAACTGTACAAGCACTTCGAGTACCGCGACGTCGAGATCGAACGTCTCGGGTGACTCAGGGTCTGCGGCGCCCGCGGGAAGCGACGCGCAGGCGTTGCGTGAGGTCCATGAGTGTGAGCGCGGTCATGAGTTGCTCTTCTTCGAAACTCGTGCGCGCTTGCCCCCCGATTCTCGGCTCCACGTTGGACCTTCCAAACGGCCCCTCGAAGGCTCGACGTATTTGATGCACCCCCCGAACCTAGAAATAATCGAAGTCGGCCGCGTCGGCAACCGGTTCGGTTTTTATAGGGGGGCTGATTTGGGCCGCCCCAACCTCGCCGGGGTACTCCTCACTTGAAACGCGGTTCACGGGCCTGGAAGAAGCGCGGCCAACAGCGCTGGAAGTGGCACAAGAAGAAGATGCGCCGCCGAAAGCGGGCCCAGAAGATGCGCAACAAGTAGGACGCGACCGGCGGAAGGCTTTTGAGTCCGCAGGCCACCCTCGCGGCCCATGGGCCGTTGGGGTAGCGTGGCGCTTGGAGCCACGCTCGTCGCTGGAATGTTCGCCGTGTCGACCGTCCACGCCGGAAGCGCCGAGGATCCGGAGGTCACGGATCCCTCCGGCGACGGGGGCCAGCTCGCCCGCGACCTCATCAAGGCCTGGGTCACGGACCCGGACCCCGGGAACCTCACCTTCAGCGTCGAGTTCACGGGGGCCCCCACCTTTTACCCGACGACGGCCTTCGCCCTTTCCGAGCGCATCACGTTCTGGTCCAAGCCGACGGCCGGAACGCCCGCCGGGAAACCGGTCCTGTACGTCACGACGTCCCCCACCCAGAGCACCGGGGCCTTCACGCTCGGCAACTCTCGGTTCGGCTTCACCGCGACGGCAGGCACGTTCGGCAACCTCAACGACGAGGTCGCCATCGGCGGGAGCGTCGCAGGGAAAGTGATCACGCTCAAGCTCCCCCTCACGCGGCTTCCCGGGTTCGTCCATGGCGTCGACGGCCTCAAGGACCCCTACGCCAACTGGGTCCTCGTCTCGAAGGGCCCCCTCGGGGGCGCCGGCAACCCGGACACGAACGTCATCGTGACCACCTACGACCGCGCGCCCAACACGGGCTTCGGCCGGAACTTCTTCACCTTGGCCCCCGGTCCGACCTTTGCCCTGAACCTATCGACGCCGAGCCTCGAGTTCCCGCAGGGCGGCCAAGCGACCGCCCAGGTTGAGGTCGTGAATGCGGGAGCCGCCGGGGCGGATCTCAACCTCACCGCTAACGCGACGGAAGGCTACGACGTGGTCATCGAGCCGGCCTCCGTCAGCGTCGGGGGCGGGGCGAACGTCACCGTGAACGTCACCGTTTCCTCGTCGCTCGGGGCCGGCAACACCACGAACGTCACGATCGCGGCGACCGACGCGAGCGGTGCGTCCGTGAGCGTGACGCTCGCCGTGGTCGTGGGACCCCCCATCCCGAGCGCGGTCCCCGACGACCCCGGCGCCAACGCCACCGCCAACGCCACCACGGAATCCGCCTCGCCCGCCGCGGCCGACGAAGGCGGCATCCCCGGCTTCGAGGCGACGCTCGTCGTCGCCGCGGTCGGGATGCTGGCGCTTCGCCGACGCCGGGACCCGTAGGCCCTGCGTCCGTTCCGTCCGCACCTTCACCTGTCCCAGGCCGATCGGCCGCCACCGCTCCAAAGGCGGCGGCGGGGGCGCCGAGGCGCGTCGCGCCACGTCCGCCCAGGCCGGCACGAAGGCCACCAACCCGAGGAGGACCGTGAACGCGGCAAAGAGCACGAACGCCTGGGCGAAGGCCGTGCCCCGGACGCTTCCCGACGACGTGTAGAAGTGGACGCTCAACGCGCCGAACAGCAAGGCCCACGCCAGCAACCCGCGAAAGAGACGGGCCTGCAGCGTCGCGGCCATGGTCAACCCGACTGGAACGCGATGACCTGGTCGTGCACGACGAAGCGTTGGAACCGGGTGGACGGCTCGAAGTCGGTCTCGATTTCGCGCTCGAGCCGCCCGTCGGTGGCCGCGACGATGTACGAGCCGAACGGGATGCGGGGCGTCTCGATGCGCTCGCGGGCGCCCGGGGCGACCTCGCGGGCGGATTCGAAGAGGATCGTGTTGCCGTAGGGTTCGCGGACTTCGAGCGCGACCGTGACGGGCGCGCCGAGCCGGTTCGCGACTTCCAAGGGCAGGGCGCCGCCCGGGTCCTCGGCGCCGAGGCATCCGCTTGCGCCGAGGATCGCGGCAAGGAGAATGAGGATCGTGGTTTCGTGGACCTTCAAGGCCGAAGCCTCCAGGGAAAGGGAAAGAGAAGGGGCGGAGGGGGACGCCTCCGCCCCGACGCGTTCAGCAGGCGCGGGCGGTGATGCCGGCGCTCGAACGGTTGTTCCCCTCGACGTCGTCGTTGGCGGTTTCGAGGGTCGCGGTGTTGACCTTGTGCTCCCCGCACGGCAGCCGGTCCGTGTAGGCGCGAAGCATCACCAGACGCTCCGCCCCGTCCTCGAGGTCGCCAAAGTCGCACGCGAGTTCGCGGCCGTCGAGCGTGCAGTCCGAGGCGTCATCGCCGCCGAGGAACCAGGCACGCCGCACGTCCGGAAGGGCGTCCGAGAGGACGACGTCCTCCGCGAGGCCGGGTCCACGGTTGACGACCCGAAGCACGAGGGTGACCTGCTCGTCGTCCTGCTGGCTCAGCTGGACGAGTCGCACGTCGGCCGTCTCGGGCGCGACGGGAGGCGCGGCCTCCTGGGTCCCGTTGGCCTCGGTGTCGTTCGCGGGAGGCTCGGTGGCGTTCTCCTCGGGCTCCGAGGTCTCGTTCGCGGGCTCCTCCGACGGAGCCGGGGCCGTCACGCCGCAGTCCGGGATGACGACGGTCACGGGGGCCTCGTTGTTCGAGGCGTCGCCGTCGTTGAAGGCTCCCGCGAGGCCGGTCGCGTCGATGTCCTCGCCGCAGTCTTCGGGGCAGCGCGGCGCCGTAGCCTGGACGGTCCGGGTCTCCCCGATGATGAGGTCGTCGAAGTCGCACAGGATCGTGCGGCCGTCGAGGGCGCAGGCCTGCGGGTCGGAGGAGGTCATGGTCCAGTCCTTGCCGACGTCGGGGAGGCTCACGTTGAGCCACGCCTCGTTGACTTCCTCGGGTCCGAGGCTCGTCACGAGGAAGTCGAAGCTCAAGACCGCGCCCTGCAGGGCACCCGCGGAGACGATCGAGAGGTCCGCGGCGCAGAGCGTCGCGTCGGTCGCGTTGTCCGATTCCGTCGACGTCGCCTCCGGCACGCTGGCGTTCGCGTCCTCGGAGGCCTCGTCGGTGGACTCGGTTTCGTCCTCGTCGGTGGGCGCGGCTTCGTCTTCCGCGTCCGTCGAATCGGGCGCGTCCGATGACTCGGCGTCCTCGGCCTCCGCCGCGGCGGGTTCGGCCGCGGCCGGCACTCCGGCGCTCTCCTCCTGTTCGGCGGACATGTCGCCCACGCAGCTTCCCTCGGGGCTTTCCATGGATTGCGCCGACGGTCCGGGACACTCGTCGGGGCTCGAGACGCCGACGACGTCGCCTTCATGGCCCGTCGTGACGGCGCTCGCATCCACGACGATGTAGACGTACGGATGCTCTTCGGCGCCCGTCGCGTGGCAGACGCCCACCTTCTCGGGTTCGAACTCGGCCCCGTGGGCGACGGCGACGGCGCCGCCCGCGATGCCGAGCACGACGAGCATCGTCGCGGCGGTCACCATTTTCATCTGTCTTCGGCTTCGGTCGGCCCCAAGCCAAGTTCGCTGGTGGGCCCGATGCCAAGCGTTCGCGTTCCACGTGTTGTGTCCCATCCTAGGTTTGCTCCCGGAGGCCCAACGCCCCCATGACAGCAGGCAGGCGTCCGGGCGGCTAATGCGTTCGGGAACACGGGTCGAGCCACGCACCGGCGAGCGTCGAAGGCGCGGCGTACAATTCGGAGAACGTCCGGGACAAGCGTCGATTAGGGCGCCGCGTGCGGGCGGGGGCCGCGTCGCGAGGGGAGGCGCGAGAGCAGCGACGAGAACACGGCGTCGTCCGCCTCGGAGGCCGCGAGGGAGGGTCGGTCCGGGGGTACGAGGTCCTGCTGTCGGCCCACGAGGCCGCGGAACGTGGACCCGTACAGCGAGAGCAGCCGTTCCATCCGTGCGGTGTCGGCGACCTCGTAGAAGGCGTTGCGGCCCACGGCGGTCCGGGCGACGAGCCCGGCGCGGACGAGGCGCTCCAGGTGGTAGGCGACGGTCGATGGCCGGCACGGCAGCCGCTTCGACAGCGCCGAGAAGGTGAGCCCGGGTTCGGCAAGGAGGTCGACGAGGAGTTTCCGCCAGGTCCGGTGGCGGAGGTGGTGGAGCAGCGGCAGGTCCTCGGGCCGCACCTGCTCCTTGGCATAGTAGGAACGTCGCTTCCCTTCAAGGTGGGAGAGGACGAGCCCGTACTGCTCGAGGAGGTGGAGGTGGGGCTCCACGGTCCCGATCGCGAGCCCGAGTTCGCGCCCGAGGCGTCGCAGGTGGATGCCGGGTAGGTCGTGGATCCGTTGGAGGATGCGTCGTCGGTTCTCGAGGGAAAGCAGGTGCGTCTGGATGCGCGTCAGCATGCCCGCGGGCGAATTCGGGGTGGGCTCGCCCGCCTCGAGCTTCGCGTCCTCGGCTACGCTTACCGTGATGGGGGCCTGTCGCTCTTCGTGCATCCCGCGGTAAGGCGGCGGCAGGGGCCGGTCGCGACTATAGTTTTTTTGTTTCGCGTCGTCGCGTTTGCTCGCGGGCCGCGCCGTGGTAAACGGCGGGCCGCAAGTCCGATGCGGCGCTTCACCGCAGTAAACCAGGAGACGCCCGCCGGGCGGCGTTTGGCGCGGCGCCCGTCGGCCGCGCAAAAGTAACGCACCATGCGGATCGACGGCCGCCCGCAGAAAAGGGTTTAACCGGGGCGAACTTCGCACCCAAGCTGGGCCCACCTTCTCAAGGGGGCATGGTGCAACCAGGTAGCACTGCGGGCTCCAGTTAAGGGATGATGACAAGAGGGTCAGCCGAGAGTCCGCTCGATGACGAGTGACTGGAGCGCTGACCTTCACCGAGAGACATCGTCTCTCTGGTGAGGCCACGAGAGTCGTGGGTTCACCCGGGTCAGCCCACCGTTCGACTACCGGAGGCCAGGCCCGAAGGAAGCTTGTTAAGGCACCCAGATGTCGGGTGGACCAAGCTCGCGCAAAGGTCGGTCACCCGCTTGTCACGGACATCCGTCGCCCTGGTTGGCCTGTTCGCAACCCTGATCTCCCTATGCACGACGCCACCGGAATCGACGCTGGACACGATGTATCCACGTTGGGTTGACTTCATCGTCGACGCCCGAGACGACGTGATGGAGGTCAGCGACAATGGCTCCAGACCCGCCGCGGCACCCTACATCGACATTATCATGGTCCGTCTTCAGGAGCGTCAGGACCGGCTTCGAATCCAGGTTCGCGCGGCCACCGGCCCACCGGGGGAAAGCCAGAACCAAACGAGCCTCCTCAGTTTCACGATGTTCGATTCGACGAATCGGTCGGAAGCACGCGTGGAGCTTTATTCATCAGACGCCGACCTGTTTCAGGTTGTCGTTGACGGCATCGCGACTGAAGGTGGCCCCGTAACCTTTCAGGGGTTCCCATCGAATTATGATGCGGAAGTCGGACGGAACCTCTTGCAACCTGACGGGACGTGGGGCCCAGGGGATGGTGTGCGCGGAGCGGTGTTCACGAGCCGGGACGAGGTCGGACCGAGTCGTGTCTACGAGGACCGCGCCCCTGACGAGGGACGCAGCGGAGATTTCGTTTTCGGGCTCGAGGCCGGTTTCCCGGAGAACCGCGACGAAAAGGCGGAACCAGCAGAGACGTCGTCGGTTGGTCTTTGGACTTCGTTGCTGGCCATCGCGTTTTCGATGGCGACCATGTTCGGTCGCTCATCCTAGGGGTCCCGTTCAGGATGGAGCGCCAAGTCAGCGCGGCGGATGCCGTCGGGCCGGTCCGCCGCTCGTTTCGACCCAAATACGAAAGGCTATGAGCTGGAGGCCTCGATTCCCCGCCCAGGTACCACGATGAAACTTCTCATTCTGCTATCGGCCGTCATGCTTGCCTTCGCCGTCGTGCCCGCCTCGGTCACCGCCACGATCGACCAGTCGGGCGACAACGACGGCCAAGTGACGGCGGCCGAGGTCGCCGAGTTCGAGACGCAGTTTCTGGAACTGTTCAAGCAGTTCGCGGGCGACGACGACAACGGCTCCGCGTCGACGGGCGGCGACTTCACCATCGACGGCCAGGGCCCCAACAAGTTCGAGTTCGCGGCGTTCGACGTGACGAACGCCGAGGGCCCGGTGTCGAGCACGTCGGGCGTCGGGATCCGGATGGAGGTCCGCCTGAGCTTCCCGGTGACGGCCGGCGACAAACACATGGTCCACTTCCAGACCGAGGGCCAGGACGAAGACGGCGAGGGCGGCGCGTTCGACTTCGAGCTCTCGAGCGCCAAGATCACTGCCCCGAGCGGGTACCGGTTCGAGAAAGTGATGGGGCTGCCCGCGGGCGCGTCCTACAACGACAAATCCGTCGACTTCGGGCAGGCCTACAAGGCGGCCGCCACCGTCGACATCACGATGGTAAAGGGAGGCGGAAGCGCGCCTGCCGTGGGGCCGGCCCTCCTCGCCGTCGCCCTCGCCGGCGCCGCCCTCCTGCGCCGCCGCAGCGCGTGAATTCAAGTCGGTAGCCAAGAAGATAATAAGCGGGGACGCCCGATGGTCCGCCTTGGTACCCCCCATGCGACGCGCGCTGGTCCTTGTGCTCGTTCCTCTGCTTTTCCTGCCCACCGCCACGGCCCAGACGGCCGCTGGTTCGTGGACCTTTGACCTCGCGAGCCCCGCCCTCCTCGTGGTCTCCGTCGACGCGAAGCTCGAGGGCGAGGCGGCAAGCGCCCTACGGTCCTGGATGGACAACCCCGACCTCGGCGCTGACGGCGACGGGAAGGTCACGACGGAAGAGGTGAACGACTTCACGTACAAGGCCCTCGCCCTGCTCAATGGCCCCGCCGCGGAGATGGTGTCTGGCGCCTCGTTCATGGTCGACGGCGAGGCCCCCGAGGAGATCCAGTTCAAGGTCCTCGAGTTCAAGGACGCGCCGGGCGACGTCGAGAGCACCGCCGCGATCGGCCTGCGGGCCATCGCGGACATCACGTTCCCGGTGAAGCCTGGTTCCCGCCACACGCTCACCGTCGAGCCCGCGAGCGCGGACGAAGGGATGCTCAACACGGCCGTCGAGAAGGCCGTGCTCAAGGCCCCCCGCAACTACGCGATCGAAGGCACGAAGGGCCTCCCGTCGGCGGCCTCGGTGAGCGCGGACAAGAAGCAGATCAGCTTCAGCGGATCCTTCCAGACCGCCGAGACCATGACGGTCACCTTCGTCCGGACCGGAGGCACGAGCCCTTCGACGGCCTTCGTCGGCGTCGTACTCGCGCTCGCCGTCGGCGCGGCCGTCCTGCGCCGTCGACCGCTTGGTTAATAAGTCGGGCCTTCTTGGGCCGGCCCGATGCCCCGTTTCCCGGGACTCCTCTACACGGCGACGGCCCTCGTCGGCGTGGCCGTACTCTTCTACGCCCTTAGCGTGGGCGGCCTCCTCTTCGGCGGCGCCTCAAGCTACAACGACCTCGGCGTGTACGCC
This sequence comes from Methanobacteriota archaeon, assembly GCA_016180755.1. Lineage (GTDB taxonomy): Archaea > Thermoplasmatota > E2 > JACPAO01 > JACPAO01 > JACPAO01. The sequence goes on along the minus strand of JACPAO010000122.1, from coordinate 16,896 downwards.
GTGACGGTCACGCTTCTCATGCTCGGCCTCGGCACGTTCCTGCTGCGCTGGGCGAAGATGAACGAGCCCGGCCCCTCCCCGTAGGCGTCTCCGCATGCAGCCGCCCCGAGGAACCCGGGACTTCGGCCCCGACGAGATGGCGGCCCGCCGCGCGCTCGAGGAACGCCTTCGGTCCGTCTTTCGCGCCTACAACTACCGCGAAGTCCAGACGCCCACGTTCGAGGATCTGGAACTCTTCCTCGCGAAAAGCGGCCCTGGCATCCGCGAGGAGATTTACGACTTCAAGGACAAGAGCGACCGCGAACTCGCGCTCCGGCCCGAGCTCACCGCGCCCGTCATGCGGTACTACTTCTCGACGCTCAAGATGCAGCCGAAACCGATCCGGCTCTTCTACTTCGGTCCCTGCTTCCGCTACGACCGGCCCCAGGCGGGACGGTACCGCGAGTTCTGGCAGATGGGCTGCGAACTCATCGGCGACGACACGCCCGAGGCGCACGCCGAACTCGTCCGACTCGCCCTCGACCTCTTCGAGGCCGCCGGACTCGAAGACTACCACCTGCGCCTGGGCCACCTCTCGATCCTCCGCGCCCTCCTCGAAGACCTAGGCTTTCCGGTCGCCGAGCAGGCGCCGCTGATGAGGCTCATCGACAAGAAGGAACTCGACGGCCTTCGCAAGGCCCTCTCGGTGAAGGCCCAAGGTGCCAAACTCGACGCCTTCATGCGCGTCTTCGACTACACGCGCCTTGAGGAGCTCCACGACGTCGCGCGGACGGGCAGGGCGAAGGAGGCCTACGACCACCTCGCGCGCGTCTTCGGCAACCTCGCCGCCTTCGGCGTCGACGCCTCGAAGGTCCGCGTCGATCCCACCATCGCTCGCGGCCTCGAGTACTACGCCGGCCTTGTCTTCGAACTCGACGCGCCGTTTCTCGGCGCGGAGAAGCAACTCCTGGGAGGAGGCGCGTACGACCTCTCCGGCGTCTTCCAGCAGCCCCCCGTCGCGTGCGTCGGTTTCGCCCTCGGGTTCGACCGGACGCTTGTCGCCCTGGAGAAGAAGGGCGTGAAGGCGGGCGGCGAAGACGTGGTCGACGCGTACGTGGCGGCCCTCGACGCTGACGCCAGGCCGGCGCTCCTGCGGGCGGTCCATGAGCTGCGGCGCCTCGGACACCGCATCGAGCTCGAGTCAGGCGCCGTCGCCCTCAAGAAGGCGCTCCAGCGCGCGACCACCGTCCGCGCGCGGCTCGCCGTCTTCGCGGGCGCGAAGGAGACGCAGCGCGGCGTCGTCACGGTGAAGAACCTCGCAAACGGGGACCAGTCCGAACTCGCGACCACCGGCCTCGTCCCCGGCCTCGACGCGGCTATCCGCGCTGCTGCACGATCTGGGCCTCGATAGCGCCGCGCTCCTTCTCGTACTGCGCCATGAGGAGCTTGTAGGACTCGTTGCTCAACTGGCCCATCCCGTACTGGACCTTCGCCTGGCCGATCTTTCGGTTGACCTCGTCGAGCGCCTCCTGGAGCTGGTCCGAAGGCGTGGCCGCCTGGCTCGATCCCCAGTTCATCTCGGTGCGCTTGATCTCGACCTGCTGCGGCTGCGCCGCCGCGACGGCCGCCCCCTTCGGGACCCTCGGCCCCCGCGGGCCCACAAGAAGGAGGATGATGCCCAAGGTCAGGAACAGCACGCCGACGCCCCCCATCCCGTACCCCGTCTTGTTGGGGTCGTTCTGGACGAACGGCTCGATCGGCCGGATGTCGCTGAACAGGTAGACGATGGTCCCGAGGAACACGGGCACCGACAGCACGATGAGGACGATTCCGATGATCTTCGATGCTCCCAGAATGACTCCTCCGCTGGCCCTAGCATCGGCATCTATAAATCGATTTTTTAACTACCGCCGGCCCGGACCCCTCCCATGGCGATCCCCAAGGCGAAGCACGACGAGCCGAAAAAGAAGAAAACGATGTGGGACAAGCTGAAGAATAGCGCCCTCTTCATCCTCCTCGTCGTGATTGTCCTCTCGACCGGCATCATCTTCGGCATCATCTGGCTCAGCCACCTCTTGTCGACCGGCGACCTTTGGTGGTAAATCGTTCGCTCCATACCGAATCCTTTAAGTCGAACGCTCGACTTGCCAAGCGACGGATATAAAGGGGCCTGGGGGACGAATGGCGCAAGTGCCGGACGTTGGGAAACTACGCCAAGTCCTTGACTATTGGTCCTGCGAGACGTGCCTCGAGACCTTCGACCCCGGGCAGGACTACCTTTGCGGCGTCTGCTCCAAACTCAACCGCGAGGTCACCGTGAAGAGCACCGCGATGGCGCGCGACGAGGCCGTCCAGGTCATCGCGCCCGAAGACTTCCACATGGCCCGCGGCCTGCGCGACCGGATCCAGCAGCAAGAACTCGAGCTGCAGGAGGCCCGGACGCGGCTCAAGAAACTCCAGAACCGCGAGAACGAGCTCACCCAGCGCCTCAGCGACCTGCAACGGCAACTCGACGAGACGAAGAAGGAGAAGGACGCCGCCGCGCTCGTCCCCTTCGAGCTCGTCGGCGTGAGGGAGCAGGCCCCGCCCGAGGACATCATGGAATTCGAGACGGAACCAGAACCCGAACCGGCCCCCGCCCCGGCCGCTCCGGCCCCCGAGCCCACGAAATGGGAGACGGTCCCCGAGACCGAACCCATGCCCGAAGCAAGAGAAGGAGCTCAGAAGAAGGGTCGGACCGAGGGCGCCACGAAGAGGGCGCGCCGAGCGCGGAAGTAGCTCTGGTCCTAGGCGAGGATCTCCAACGCGAGCTTCACCGAGAAGTAGATTGCCGCAAGCCAGATGATGGCGACGACCACCCAGCGCCACGCAGGGACCGCCGTCCGACTTGACAACTCCTGCGCCGCGACCGGTGCCGCTGCAAGGGGCGATGCCGAGGCGGGCTCTGGGGCCGGCGCGGGCACGCCTGGGAACCAAGCCTCGCCGAGGCCCTCGGCGGAAAGGAACTCCACGCCCCGGTCCTCGCAAGAGTCGATGACGTCCTGTGACGCCGGGCAGACGACGACGCCTTGGAGACGGAACTTCTTGCAGAGCGCTGCGAAGGCGCCGATCGGATACGACCCGAGCGGGTCATCGTCCACGCGCAACGCGCGGACCTCGGAACCGCGCCGGGCCACGAGGTCCGGCTTGAACACGAGCGCGCCTTGCCGGAGCGTCGGGGACGCTTCCACGTTCCAGCCGCGCCCGCGGTAGTGGTCCGCGGCCCGTTCCAAGAGCACGGGGTCCGCGACGCGGGAGCACATATTTGAGAGAAGCGCCGCCAGGCGCGGGCCAGGAATCGATTTAATACGCGGCCCAAATCGGGCCCCGGATGCGCCGTGAGTTCGATTCGCTCGACGTCGAGCGGAAGTGGCTCGAGCGTTGGCGCAAAGCGGACCTCTACGCCGCGCAGCGCGGGTCGCCCGGCGACAAGAAGTTCTTCCTCCATTTCGCGTACCCCGGGATCAGCGGGTTCCTCCACGTCGGCCACATGCGGGGTTTCACCTACAGCGATGTGTTCACCCGTTTCCACCGGATGACGGGCCACCGTGTGCTCTTCCCCGCCGGCTTCCACGCCTCCGGCATCCCGAGCGTGGGCCTCGCGCGACGCGTGGAGCGCGGGGAGGCGGCGACCCTCGAGTACCTCAAGAACAATGGCTGCCCGCCCGAACAGATCCCGAAACTGAAGGACCCGCAGGAGGTCGTCCGTTACTTCAGCCAGGTCTACGCCGACGACTATTGGCGGCGCTTCGGGTACCTCATCGACTGGCGCACCCTCTGCACCACGATCGACCCCGGTTACAACCGTTTCATCCAATGGCAGTTCAAGCAGCTTCAAGAGAGGAAGCTCCTCGTCCAGAAGCCCCACTACGCGCCGTTCTGCCCGGTCGACGGTGCCGTCGCGGTGGACGCGTCCGAGACCGACATCAGCAAGGGCGGCAGCGCCGAGATCCAGGACTTCACGCTCGTACTCTACAGGCTTCCCAACGGGGACACGCTGCCGTGCGCGACGCTTCGGCCCGAGACGACGTTCGGCGTCACGAACCTCTGGATCAACCCCGACGCGACGTACAAGCGCATCGCGGTCGGGGGCGGGCACTGGATCCTGTCGGACGTCGCGGCGCAGAAGATCGCGGGGCAGCGGAACGACGTCAAGGACTCGTCGCCATGGACGGCGACCCTCGCCGTCGACCTCCTCAAGGAGGAGGCCATCAACCCGCTCACCGGCGCGCGCGTCCCCATCCTTCCCGCCTCGTTCGTCGACCCGGCGCGGGCGACGGGCGTCGTCATGAGCGTGCCGGCCCACGCGCCGTACGATTGGCAGGCGTTGCAGGAGATCCGGCCCGAGATCCAGCCCATCGTGATCATCCGGAACCCGAACGCAAAGGGCGTGCCCGCGGCCGAGGCCGCCAAGCGCCATGGCGCGAAGGGGCAAGCGGACAAGGCGGCGCTCGACGCCGCGACGGAGGAGGTGTATTCGGAGGAGTTCCACCACGGCGAGATGCTCCCCGCGGCAGGCGCGCTCGCGGGCCTCAAGGTCCGCGACGCCAAGGAGAAGGTGAAGGCCCTCCTCGAGAACCAGAAGGCCCTCGGCGCGATGCAAGACTTCGACCAGGATGTCGTCTGCCGCTGCGGGAACCCCGTCCACATCCGCCAGGTGCCCGACCAGTGGTTCATCCACTACTCGGACCAACCGCTCACCGACCGCAGCAAGGAGCACGCGGCCTCCATGCGGATCTTCCCCGAGGAGTACCGCCGCGACATGCCGGGCGTCCTCGACTGGTTCGGCGACCGAGCGTGCATCCGCCGGGGAAGCTGGCTCGGCACCGAGTTCCCGTTCAAGGCCACGTGGATCATCGAGCCCATCAGCGACTCGACGCTCTACCCCGCCTACTACATCGTGTCGCCGTACGTGAACTCGAAGCGGCTGCGGCCCGAGGAGCTCACGGACGCGTTCTTCGACTTCGTCTTCCTCGGGAAAGGCAAGCCCGAGAAGCCTGTATGGGCGGAGGTGCGGAAGGATTTCCAGTTCTGGTACCCCGTGGACATCAACCTCGGGGGGAAGGAACACAAGACGGTCCATTTCCCCCCGTACGTCATGAACCACGTCGCCATCCTCCCGCCGGAAAAGTGGCCCCGCGGGATCTTCGTGAACTGGTGGGTCACCCAGAAGGCCGGCGCGAAGATCAGCAAGTCGAAGGGCGGCGCCGAACCCATCCCCGGCGCGGCCCAGAAGTACAGCGTCGATGCGATGCGCTTCTACTACTGCAACGTCGCGAGCGCCCACGTCGACATCGAGTGGGATCCCGAGATCGTCCTCAAGTACCGCTCGCACGTCGAACGGCTCTTCCAGTTCGTGATGGACTGGGCCCAGCAGCCGAAGGCCCGCTCGCCCGGCCGGCTCGACGCGTGGCTTCGCTCCACCTGGGCGGAACGTTTCTCGAAGTCGAGGGCCGCCTTCGAACGCTTCGACCTCCGGGCGGCGACGCAGCAGGCCTACTTCGAGTTCTACAACGACCTCCAGTGGTTCCTCCGGCGCGGCGGGCAACGAAGCGACGCGACGGACGAGGTCCTGCGGGAATGGGTGCTCGCGTTAACGCCGGTCACGCCGTTCGTCGCGGAGGAGCTGTGGGAGGCCCTCGGCCGGAAGGGCCTCGCGTCGGCCGCCCAGCTTCCTCTGGGCGGCATGAAGCCCGAGCGCGACGTGATCGCCGCGGAGACTTTCCTCCAAGGGGTCATCGACGACGTGGGCGCGATCGCGCGTGTCACCGGCCGGACGCCGCAGCGCATCATCATCTACACGGCGCCCGAGTGGAAGCGCAGCGTCTTCTCCCACGTCCTTGCGGCGGTCCGCGAAGGGGAGCGGAACCCGGGAAACGTCATCAAGAGCCTCATGGCGCGACCGGAGCTCAAGGTCCACGCGAAGGAGGTGGCCGCGTTCGTCCCGAAGGCCTTCAAGGATGCCCTCGACCGAGCCTCGGGCGAGGACGGCCTCCCCCGGTTCGACGAGCACGACGTGCTCCTCGAGGCCGCGCCGTTTCTCACGGGCGCGCTCAACGTCACGAAGGTCGAGGTGTTCCGCGCCGACGACGCGGCCGCCCCGGACCCGGGCAAGAAACGCGGCGCCGCGGCCCCGTTCAAGCCGGCGCTCTACATGGAGTGACCGCGAGCGGTCGGACGTAAATACGCGGCGGCCCATCAGGATCCTTGATGGCGGGCGAATGCCTCTTCTGCCGGATCGCCCAAGGGCAGATCCCCTCCCACAAGGTGCACGAGGACGCCACCACGTTCGCGTTCCTCGACATCCGGCCCCTCACAAAGGGCCACACGCTCGTGATCCCGAAGTCGCACGTGCTCAAGTTCGAGGACCTCACGCCAAAGGACGCCGAGGCCCTCTTCCAGGCCGTGCACACGCTCCTTCCACGAATCTGCCAAGCGGTCGGCGCCCCGGCCTCGACGGTCGCCATCAACAACGGCCGCGAGAGCGGGCAGGAAGTCCCGCACGTCCACGTGCACATCGTCCCGAGGACGAAGGGCGACCCCGGCGGCCCGATCCACGCGCTCTTTGCAACGCGGCCCCTTCTGCAGGAGCGCGAGTTCCCGGCGCTCGCGGAGCAGATCCGGACGTCCGCCGCGAAGCCGGCGCGCTAGAAGCGGTTTCAAAATTGGGTAATACCCGTTCGGACGTCTGAGCGTCCGGGATCGGGATGCGCAGCGCCAGCCTCATTCGGTTGACGGACGACCAGTGGAAGAAACTCGAACCGTTGCTGCCCAAGCAGGACCGCAACAGGAGAGCCGGTCGACCTTGGGCCGACTCGCGAGGGGTTTTCGAAGGGATTCTCTGGATCCTGAAAACAGGGGCCCGGTGGCGCGACCTTCCCGACGTCTACCCCAGCCCAGCCACCTGCTGGCGCCGCCTCAACCGGTGGGAAATCGAAGGCGTGTGGGAACGGGTCTGGCACGAGTACCTTCGCCAACTCGATGAGAAAAACTGCCTCGGGTGGGAGGAGTGCTTCATGGACGCCACGTTCATGCCCGCAAAAAGGGGGGCGACGCGGTCGGTAAAACACGTAAAGGAAAGGGAACGAAGCTCATGGTGGTGGCAGACCGTCAAGGTGTACCGATCGGAATCCACCTCACGCCTGCAAACCCTAGCGAGGCGCCTCTCGCCGAAGAAACGATCCGAACTATACGGGTACCTCGCCCAGGAGGACCTGGCCGGCCTCGCACGCTTCCTCAAAGGATTGTGGCCGACAAAGCCTACGACGTCCAAGGACTCCGAGACCGACTCCGCCGACGCGGCGTCGACCTGATCGCGCCCAAACACCCGACCCACATCAACAACACCCAAGACGGACGCAAACTCCGACGCTACAAACGTCGGTGGATCATCGAACGCACCAACAGCTGGCTCAACACCGCCTGCCGCCGCCTCACGACGCGGTGGGACCGGCTCTTGACCGCCTTCGCCGGCTTTCTTCACGTGGCGATAATCATGATCTGCCTGAGGAGTTTATGAAACCGCTTCTAGACCGCCATCGCGAGGCGGACGGCATCGCGGACGCCCGGCGACAGCCCGACCATGATGATGGCCATCTTCACGAGCCCGACGAGGTTCTGCCGCATCGCGGACTCTTCGTGCTGGCCAAGGTCGATGAGCCAAACGACCGCAAGCACGATGAGGATCTTGAGGGGCACCATGACGAGCGTCGTCGGGTAGGGCTCAAGGACGTCGAGGACGCCCGGCATGTCGAGCCCGTCGACCCACTGGATGAGGAACGCGGGAAGGACGTGTTTCTCCTCGTAGCCGAAGATGTCGATGCCGACGCTCGTCATGAGGCCGTCGGCGGACTGCCCGTAGACCATGATGAGGTTCACCGGGAACGCGAAGAACACCATGCCGGGGTGCACGCCGAAGCTGCGACGGGCCCACGAGAACGCGAGCCTGTTGCCTAGGAGGACGGCCGCGGGCCCGATCGCGAGCATGACGAGGAGCCCGGCAAGGCCGGTGACGTCGTCGAAGAACGTCCCCGAGTCGGCCCGCTCCTCGAGGAAATGGAACGCCTGGATCGACGCAAAGAGCGCGAGCCCTTCCACGATCACGAGGCCCATGAGCGCCCACACGACCTTGTCCGGCTTCTTGAGCCGCTGGCCGTAGTAAGGGCCGCCCGGGTGGCCACCCGAGAAGGCGCGGCCCTTCCGGCCCGAGCTCCACGCGACGAGGATCGGCGCGAGGATGAGGGCGCCGAGCACCCACCAGCTCACCTCTTCCTCGGTGCGCCACACGTCGTGGCCGCCCGTCATCCACGCGAACACGTAGTAGAGCCCGATGATGAGGAAGACCATCGAGAACGCGAACATGACCCAACGAGGGTTCACGGTCCCGCGCTTCGACGTGTCGCGCCAAACGATGAACCAGCCTACGCCGCACCCCGCAAGCGCGACGACCGGGTTCGCGACGAACCGGATGAAGTCCGGCTCGCTCGCCCAGAGCGCGAGGTAGAGCGCGAAGAGGCCGCCGAACATGAACGTCACGAACCGGAGGCCGTAGCCGGGGCCTTGCCGCTCGCTGATCCGCTTCGCGACGTGGCCCAGCCAGAAGACAAAGACGGCGACGAACGTGACCATCACGTAGATGATGGGCGTCTGAAAGAACACGCCGAAGCACTGCTGGAGGAACCCGCCCTGCACCGTCGCCCAGCAGGACGCGTCGAAATCGGCGGGCGCCCCGCCCGCGGCACGGATGGACTCGGCAAACGGCGCGAAGAGGTCCGCGTCCTCAAGGACGTGGTAGACGGATCCCCAGACGAGGTAGGGGACGACGGCGACCGTGAGCTCGAGGTCGACCTTCTCGTTGAGCTCCGCCATGAGCCGGTAGATCCATCCCAGGACGAGGCCCAGGACGACCATGAGGAGGACCGTGTTGTAGGGGTTGTAGTTGCCCGTCGTTGAGATGGGCTTCCAGATGTACTCGTCGACGAAATTCCCGGGGCCCGTCATGTTGACGAGCGCAAGCAGCGCCAACAGGGCGCCCAGTCCGATGAGAAAACTCCAGGACGGCAGCCGATCGATGAGGCTCTGCCCGGAGGCTTTCGTAGATGATGGCTCCTCCGGCATCAGAAAACCTTTTGACGCCGCTGAAATTGGCGCGGCGTTATTAAAGTAACTTGGGGCGGTTGAGGGGTCGCTTGCCGGGGTTCGAGAAAGCCAAACTGATGACGTTCCCGCGTTACGTGCTCATCGGGCACGACGTGGTCGAGCAGACAGGCGACCTGGTCGAGCGGCTCGGGTGGGGCCGCCGCGCCCTCATCGTGTCCGACGAACGGACGAAAGCGATTGCGGGCGACTCGGCGGCGCGGGCACTCGCCGGCGCCGGGTTCCACGCCGACTTCGCGATCATCAGCGGCGCGTCCATGGCGTCCGTCGAGCAGGTCAAGGAGCAGGCCTTCCGCTCCCGCGCGGACTTCCTCATCGGCGCGGGCGGCGGCAGCGTCATCGACGTCACGAAGCTCTCCGCGTACGAGCTCGACCGTCCCTTCATCTCGATGCCCACGTCGGCGGCCCACGACGGGATCGCCTCGGGCCGCGCCTCGATCAAGGAGAACCAGGGGAACGTCTCGAAGGCCGCGAAGCCGCCCGACGCCATCGTCGCCGACACGGCCCTCATCCTCAAGGCGCCCTATCGGATGCTCGCCTCGGGCTGTGGGGACATCATGGCGAACCTCGTCGCCGTGAAGGACTGGGAGCTTGCGCACAAGTTGAAGGGCGAGGAGTTCTCGACGTTCGCGGCGAGCCTCAGCGTCAATTCCGCCGAGCTCGTCATCGAGGACCGCGACCGCATACGGCCGGAGTCGGAGGACGCGGTGTGGACGGTCGTGAAGAGCCTCATCAGTAGCGGCGTCGCCATGTCGATTGCCGGCGACTCGCGGCCGGCCTCGGGGAGCGAGCACATGTTCAGCCACATGCTCGACCGCCTCGCGCCGGGGAAGGCGATGCATGGGGAGCAGTGCGGGGTCGGGAGCATCATGATGATGAAGCTCCACGGCGGCGACTGGCGGCTCATCAAGGAGACCCTCGAGCACGTGAAGGCGCCCGTCACGGCGAAGCAGCTCAACATCCCCGAGAAGACCCTCATCGAGGCCCTCGTGGGCGCGCACAAGATCCGGCCCGACCGGTACACGGTGCTTGGCGAGAAGGGCCTCACGAAGGAACGGGCGCGGGAGCTTGCGGTCGAGACGGGCGTGCTGTAGGGCCCCGAACGACCGAAGCATTTATGCACGAAGGCCAATCCCGAAGGCTACCACAATTTGGGCGTGTAGATCAGCGGTAGATCGCCCGCTTGGCATGCGGGAGGCCTCGAGTTCAAATCTCGACACGTCCATTGAGCGGCTTCGCCAATAACGCTAAAGGCGCAGCAGCGGGTTGGGTCGCCTGCATGGAAGCCGGGTCGTTCACGGCAACCACTCTCCGGCCGCTTCCCCCGCCCGTCGTCGTCAGCGCGGGCTTCTGGGGCGCCAACATCGCGGCCTTCGTCGTCGCCATGCTGCTTCTTCCCGCCATCCCCATCACGATGGTGGTCGCCGTGGAGATGGCCTCGACGGCGGCGATCCTCCCGCTCCTTCTCCACATGGCGGCTGAAATGGGCTGCTTCGCCGTCGCCGTCACCGCGTTGCGGCGAGCCGCCCGCCTCAACGAACAAGGAAAGGGATTGGCCGTCTCCGCGATCGTCCTCACCTGCGCCGGCTTCGCCCTCATGACGCTCTTCGGCGTCTTCTGGTACCTTGACGAGGTCGTCCGCGTGATTTGAGGCAGGCCGCGACGGCTTTCGAAAATGGACGTTTCAAGCCAAGCATCTAGAAACCTTTTATACTGCCCCGACGCGTGAGGTTCTTAAGCGTCGCCGGGCCGGGCAACCAATGCGCCAATCCCTCCAATCCAAGTTCAACGCTCTGGGGGTCCTCTTCGTCATCCTCTTTCTCCTGATGCTGCCCATGTTCACGCAGGTCAAGGCGGACGCGAGGGAGTCGGCGAAGGAGGCGAAGTCGACGGTCCTCTCGAAGCTCTTTCGCCAGATCGCCAAGGACCTCAAGCCCGAGGACGTGGGCGACGAGGAGATCGAGGACTATTGGGCCCGCTACGGGAACGAGGCGAAGGAGAAAGACCCGAATTGCGGGGCCGCGTGCGACCCCGACGCGGACGCGGACGGAGACGGCGTGAGCAACAAGGACGAGGTCAAGAACGGCACCAACCCGAAGTGCAACGAGAAGGAGAAGGGCGAGGAGTTCTGCAAGGACATCGACCCGTTCACGCCCGTCGACCCCGAGAACCAGACGAAGGCGTTCGCGTACGACTACCTGGGCACGATCTTTTGGCGCGCGGGCGACTCGAGCACCGGCTCCAACTGCACGGCGAGCGGCCCGGGCGTCGCCGTGACCACCAGCTGCCGCGACCGGGAAATCCGCACGACGAAAAACTACACACGGCTCTTGCTCTACCTCAACGTGACCGAAGTCCGGGCTCTTAGCTGGACTTGGACCCAAAGCAACGACGTGGGCGCGCCGGCCCCGACTTGGAGCCCGTCAAACCCCTCGGGCGGCTTCGACGCCCAACCCCGGAACTATCCCAACTACGAGGGCCGGATCGAGCCCGGCGACCAGGGCCTCGATGGCACGTTCCGGTTCCGGCCCAACCCGCAGCAGGCGACGTCGGGGCTCTGGGCCCTCAACGTCTACGGGCTGGTCGAAGCCTAGAAAAGAAACGTTGGAGTGTCGGTTCCGTTCATGGCGGTTTGGGGGTCCGAGATGTTGCAACCCGTCTCGGCGGCGCTCCTCCAGATCCTCCCGATGCAGGACGAGGTCGCGCCGCCCGAAGGCGTCGAGATCCCCATCTTCCCGCTCATCGTCGCGGGCGGCGGCATCATCGCGATCGTCCTCATCGCGATGGGCGCCCTGCGCCTGCCCCGCATCCGGTTCCCTGAGCGCGCCCCGGCAAAGAAAACCCTCCGGCCCATCCGCCCTGAGGTCGTCGTCGAGCAGCCGCTCCCCGCACCCGCCCCCGTCTACAAGAAGGCGCCCGTGACCGTCGTCTTCCCCATGGTGAGGCCCCAGTTCCCCGACGTGTGGGGCGTCGCGGAGAAGGCCATCGTCGTCTTCCGCGTCGAGGACCGCGCGCTCATGACGCAACGCGAGATCCAAGGGCTCACCGCGTCGATCGGCGGCGCCGAGGTCCCGCTCGTCTTCTACAAGGGGGAGGCCCGGATCGAGCGCACCTTCCCCGAGCCCCGCGAGGTCCCCATCGTCGTCGACCTCAAGGTGAAGGGCGAGAGGCAGGTCCGACGCACGACGCGGCTCCTTCGCGTCGTCCGCTACCGCGAGGAGATCGCGGACCTCTTCGCCGAGTTCAAGGACGAGGTCTCGCGCACCATCACGCCGCTCCGGCCGGACGCGACGCCGTGGGAGATCCACGACGCCATCCTGGACGTCAACAACAAGGTCTCGCAGATCGCGCTGCGCGAGATCGTGTCGAGCTTCGAGGAAGCGAAGTTCTCCAACCACCCTGTCGGACGCCCCACGTACGAGAAGATGGTCCTCGCCTTGCGCGCCCTCAAACCCTCGGGGGGCTAGGCACGAGCCCCGACGAGCCGGCGCCGGCGCCTCCCGAGGACGCCTTCGCGGAGACGCCCATCGAGCAGCCGGTGTCGCCGCCCGAGCCACCCGCCCAGCCATCGGCCGCCGCGCTCGAGGAAGGCGCCCTCCAGCTGGGGCCCCATTGGCGCTTGCGGCGCTTCATCATCACGACCGCCGCGTACCTCGGCACATGGATGCTCATGATCGCCTTCCTCACGGCCGGCACGGAACCGGCCGTTTACCTTGTCCTCCTTCTTCCGTTCTACCTCCTCACGCTCCTCTTCGCGCTCCGGACGCCCAAACGGTTCCGCCGCGCCGAGAAAAAGAAGAAGCCGACGCTGTCCTTCCAGAACCGCCTCATCGGCGTCCTCCTCCTCTTCGTCGCCATCTACCTGCCCTTCACGTTCATCAGCGACAAGATCATTCCGTTCGCGCCGCTTGTCGAGTTCTTCGTCTTCCTCGGCATCCTCCTCATCCTCTACTGGCTCGTGGGGCGCTCGGTGGGCGTGGCCCCGAGCCTCGAGGCGCTTCCCCCCGCCGCGCACCGAAGGCACAAGCAGGTCGTCCTCCCCATCGACGACCCCCACTACCAGCGCACGCTCTTCCTCAACTACGAGTTCGTCGACAAGGGCCGCGGCGCGAAGACCCTCGCGCGGCGCATCGAGTCCGCTCTCGAGGCCTTCGGGGTCGACGCGGCGCGCCGGGCGAGCATCGTCGAGGACCTCTCCGACTTCCACGAGGGCTGGTCCATGGCGTTCACGCGCCGAAGCCGCGAGCGGCGCCGCAGTGGCCGTGACCGCCGCAGCCAGATCCTCCGGACCGGCTACACCCGTTTCAGCCAAGAATTGGAGCAAACCGCATGACGACGCTCGAACGCGAAGCCAAACTGTGCGACAAGATCGTCGAGACCATCTCCACGACGTTCGTGGGCAAGCGCACCATGATCCGCAAGATGGTGGCAGGCGCCCTCGCGAGCGGCCACATCCTCTTCGAGGACTACCCCGGCCTCGGGAAGACCCTTCTCGTGAAGGCCTTCGCGCGCTCGATCGGCGTGAACTTCAACCGCGTCCAGTTCACCCCGGACGTCCTCCCCGGCGACATCCTCGGGACGAGGATCTGGGACCAGAAGGCGTCGAACTTCAAGCTCAGCAAGGGCCCCATCTTCACGAACATCCTCCTTGCTGACGAGATCAACCGATCGCCGCCGAAGACCCAGAGCGCGCTCCTTGAGGCCATGGAGGAGCACCAAGTGACGATCGAAGGCGAGACCCTCAAGCTCGAGGCGCCCTTCTTCGTGCTCGCGACCCAGAACCCGATCGAGCAGGAAGGCACGTACCCGCTGCCCGAGGCGCAGCTCGACCGGTTCATGCTCAAGATGAGCACCGGTTACCCCGAGAACGAGCAGCTCGAGGCGGAGATCCTCAACCGCCGCATCTCGTGGCAGAAGGACGACCCCACGACCGAGATCCGTCCCCTCATCAGCGGCGCCTCCTTCCGCGACCTCCAGAAGATGGCGGAGACGAAGGTGTTCATCCACAAGGAACTCCTTCTCTACATCAGCAAGCTCGTGCGCGGCCTCCGCGCGCACCCGAAGGTCCAGGTGGGGCCGAGCCCCCGCGGCGGACTGGCGCTCCTCAAGGCGAGCCGCGCGATGGCCCTCATGAACGGCCGCGACTACGTGAGCCCCGACGACGTGAAGACGTTCGTGTACGAGTGCCTGAGCCACCGGACGCTCCTTGCGGTGGAGCACGTCCTGGATGGCCTCACGAGCCCCGACGTCGTCCGCGAGGTCCTCCAGTCGGTCCCGGTCCCGACGCGGTTCCTCGAAACGCCGGCCCAGGCCCGAGCCCGATGATCAGCCGAAGCGCCCACGTCTACTTCAAGGCCTTCACGCTCCTGTTCATCCTAGGCTTCGTCTTCGGGAACCTCAACTTCGCCGTCCTCGCCGTCTTCTTCCTCGGCTTCTTCCTCCTTGGGCTGAACGTCGGCGACACGAAGGACATCGCGGTGGAGCGAACCTACAGCCGCACGACGCCCCGCGTCGGCGAAGAGGTCGACGTCACGGTCCGGGTCAAGGTGGGCCGCGGCATCGGCTTCGTCGAGACGTACGACGCGCTCCCCGAGATCTTCGAGCTCACGCAGGGGAGCAACGTGCACCTCCTCTGGAAGGCGCTCGGGCGCCGCAGCGAGACCGCGTTCACCTACCGCATCAAGTGCACGAAGCGCGGAAGCTACGACATGCGCGCGACCCAGGTCACCCGCATCAACCCCCTTCGCCTCAAGCGCGCCGTGCCGGAGACGTTCAGCGAACCGGACACACTCATCGTCCGCCACAAGCCCACGGCCCTGCGGCGCATGAAGGAGGTCCGGGGGTTCGCCCAGTCCCAGCGCGTCGACGCGGATCTCGCCCGCGTGGGAAGCCAATCGACGGACTTCGAGGAGATCCGCGAGTACCAGCGCGGCGACCCCATCAAGAACATCAACTGGAAGGCGACGGCCCGCATGTCGACGCGCGGCACCCTCAAGCCGATGGTCAACAAGTTCGAGCCCGAGGGCAAGAAGGCCGTCTGGTTCTTCCTCGACGCCGCGAACTACATGCAGGCCGGAAGCAGCATCGAGAACACCTTCGAGTACGTCGTGAAGGCGACGACGGGCGTCGCGAAGTTCTTCATCGACAAGGGCTTCAAGATCGGCGGCACGTTCTTCAACGCCCGCAAGGACGTCCAACTCTACCCTGACCTCGGCGAACGGCAGTACTTCCGCGTGGCACAGGAGCTCGCGGCCCTCGAGGCGGGCGCGCCGCGGCCCGGGGCCTTCTCGGAGGCGGTCGAGGGGACGAAGAACCAACTCATCCCCATGCGCCCGGTGAGCATCGTGATCACGAGGCCGGAGGTGAACTTCGAGCAGACCATCGAAGGCCTGCGCGTCCTTCGCAAGTACACGGCCATGTCGCGGCGGATCCGGCCGATCATCGTCATCAACCCGCTCGTCTACTCGAGCGTCGCGGGAAGCGACGACTTCGCGAACTGGAGCATGCTCGTCCTCAAGGCGGAGAACCGTTCGCGCTACCATCTCCTTCGGCGCATGGGCGTCACCGTCATCGACTGGGACCCGAAGAAGGAGGACATCAGCGTGCGGCTCCTACGGCAGGTGAGGACCCGGTGACGACGGGCCAGCCCGACCGCGACGCCGGAACGAGCGGGATGAGCCTCCAGGCCCGCCTCACGTCGGCGTTCGTCACGCGCCAGTTCGTCCTTCTTACGCTCATCGCCGTCCTCTTCTTCGTCGTGCTCTTCTTCTTTGACTACTTCAAGTACGACTGGGACTTTTTCTGGGACGAATTGCCCCTTGTGGATTTCAAGTACCTCCCGCCGCTCCCCGCGATCGTCGTCCTCGTCTTTGGGTACACCTACCTCATCGGGGTCCTGTTCGCGCTCGTCCCGTCGGAGCGGTCCTTCCAGTTCTTTTTCAACGGCATCCTCACGGCCCTCTTCGTCCTCAACTACGACCACAGCGTCATCGACTGGCTCTTCCTCTCGGTGGGAGGCACGGCGCGGGAGAGCAACCCGGTGAGCCTGTTCAAGATCATCGCGTCGTGCGCGCTCCTCAGCGCCGTGATCGTGATGCACTACAACATCCTGAGCGACGACTTCACCCGACGCATGATACGCCGCGGCATCCCCACCGAAGAGGCCGCGCGCATCCGACCCGGCATGGTCGCGAGCCTCTTGCCTCTGCTCTTCGCGTGCGGCGTCGTCGCCGCCGTCCTCGGCGTCATCGGCGAGTTCAGCGCGCTCATCTTCGGCGCCCAGCGCGGACTCTTCCCCAAGATGGAGATCGTCCTCCTCGGCGGCATCGGCATCGGCATCGCGTACGTGCTACGCAGCATCATCAAGGAACTGTACCAATCCGGCGGGCGCGACGAAGAAGAAACGCCCGAGGCCGGGCCCGAGGGCGACGTGGCCGCGGGTCCCGCCGACGAGGCCGCCCCGGAAACTCCAAATGGTTAAATAACGAAGGGCAACTGCGCGCCCTAGCCCAGGTCCGGGATGCGAATGCGTTTCCAGAACAGCCGCGTCGTTGGTGCCGTGCTTGGCCTTTTCGTGCTTCTTGCCCTGCCGTCGGGGCTCGAAGCGCAGACGACGCCGACGCCGCCGGCCGACGTCAAGATCGACATGTCGGGCAGCAAGTTCGACCCCGATGCCGTCGTCGTCCAGGTGAACGCCACCGTCACGTGGACCAACCGCGAAGC
>JACPAO010000054.1 GCA_016180755.1 Methanobacteriota archaeon | reverse complement strand
CATGAGGAGGCGCCCTTGGGCGTTCAGTGCAGACGCGGCCTGCGTCGTCGGGAAGGCTCCGGCGGGTTGGTTCAGGGCGTCCATCCATTGGGAATACGCCAAGAGGATCCGCGCGACCGCTCTCTGTATCCCAGCGGGCAGGCCGGCGAGGGCGTCCGCGGCGCCCGTGTCGAGGCCCGCCGTCTCGGGCGGTTCGAGCGCGCCAAGGCCAAGGGCAGCACGGGCGCGTGTCTCCAAGGCTGGTTCGGGGGCGACGCCGGCCGACGGAAGATCGATGCCACCCCATTTGGCCGAAACGGACAGGGCCTCCCGGAGGAGGTCAAAAGCGCGTGCCTCCTCGGACGCCCGGGTTCCCGGCGAATCGATAAGCAACAGACTTTCGAGGTCGCCGCGACGCTGCGAAGCGACGTGCTCCGCCACGCGCCGAGTGTCCGCCCAATCCTCGAGAACGGGGAGGACGTAGGAAATGGTGGCCGCAACGATCTGACCCGCCGCATGCAGCTGCAGCATGTCCACCTTGGCGCCCGCGCCCACAGCGGCCACGAGCGCATTGGTTTCTTCGGAGGACAGCGTCTCTACCGGGGCCGATGCCAGGATGCGGGGGAGGGAGAGGACGCGCGCGACCTCCTCAGGCGAAAGGCTTCGAAGGGCATCGCGTTGGAGATCAGCGGCGTCCACCAACGCGTAGATGAGCGCCGCGACGGCCACTTCGAGATCATGCGGCCCTTCGAAGGGTTGGGCGGGGTCGGCCGCAAATCCCACCACGTCGTTCCACGCCTTCAACGCGGCGCCTGTAGGGTGGTCCTCCCGGGATGCGAGGGCCGCGTAGAGGAGGGGCATGGACGTGGGCGGAAGCGACGCACCAAGCGTTCTGCTGCGCACCGCTGGAAGGGCGCCCGAAAGGGAAGGAATGGCAAGGGCGTGACCCCAGGTCGAGAGCGTCTCGTCCCGATTCCAGGACGGAATGAACTCTTGGAGGCCGGCGGGGAGGCTGCGACTGGCCACGGTCCCGTCCGAGGAGTAGTTTCGGAGGACCGCTAGGCCGAACACCGAGCCAACGCTCAGGAGAGCCGCCATGACGGAGGTTAGGATGAGGCCGGCGCGGCGCGTCCCTCTCTGGCGGCGGACCGGCCCGCGCATCAAACTCCGTCCTCCTGCCGCCAAGGCGCATCGAAATCGATGTTCTCGGGCTCGGGCCGCTCCAGGGGCGGCCCCGCGGCTGGCTGCAGGCTCCTGCGAAGCCGCACCACAGAGTACGTCAACGCTACGAGCATGGCCGTCGCCGTGGCGAAAACGGTCCACCAGACGGCAGCCATGTCGGCCAGCCACGCGCGCCCATACGGGACCAACAACGTGCCAACGCCAAGAATGCCGGCGACGACGACGAGGGCCAGGTTCAGGGCCCTGTGCCGTCCCGCCAAGGCGGACGCCGGCGCCGGCGCGATCGGTTCATTCTGCGGAACTTCTTCGGCTATTGGCCGGCCGACCTGAGGTGTCGACGCGGCCATCATAGGGTCCTCCATCGGCGTCTCAGAATGACGGACGCCGGGAACACTATCCCGCAGGCCCCTAAAGACAACGAGAACGGAACAGCGTGGTCCTCGAGGACGTGGACGTATTCGTTGCGAACGTCGTAGCTGGCCGTCTCCTCCATCACTTGCCCATTTGTGCTGCGCGCCACGACCTTGATGGAATGGAGCCCGTCGGCGACGGTCTGCGTGTCCCAGGAAAAACGGTACGGTGGGCTTCCGTGAGCAGAGACAATCTGCCCATCGACATAGAAAACGACTTCGAGCGGCTCGAATCCGGCAGGAGGAATGAATTGAAGGACGGTTTGGTCGCGCGCCACGATCGACTGGCTTGCGGACGTGAGTCCGCCCGCCGACTGTAGGATCTCGATCGCGGTCCAGGGCGTGGAAGCGCTGTTCCCCGCAAGGTCGGTCACGGACACCCGGAACTGGTGGAGCCCTCGCTCGAACGGCCCCACGCTCGCCTTCTGCGCCGACGTCGATCCGGCGAAGCTTCGTAGGGCCCCTCCGTCGCTGCCCATTTGTTCGACGGCGATCCTGGCGATTCCGCTGCCCAGGTCCGCCGGCCCGGCCCCGGTCCAATTCACATGAAGGAACCCGTTGGAATCGGTGCTCCACCTCGGCACCGGCGGAACGGGCTTGTCCCCGTCAATCTGGACGACGAAACTCTTCTCCGGGGAGGCGGCGCCGGCGACATCTTTGGCGCGGACGGAGACGCGCTGCGCGCCCGCGTGCGCGAGGCGAAGCGGATTCTGGAAATCGGACCACGGGCCTTCGGCCAGCCGGTAGGCGACCTCCCCGATGCCGGACCCTTCGTCCGTGGCGTTGGCCCACAATCGGACCGGTCCCCCGTACCAGTCGCCCGAGACCTTGGGCCCCTCGAGGTTCGCTTTGATCTCTGGCGTTTTCGAATCGAGTCGCAGCAAGACGGCGGTGGTCGCGGCGTTGTTGGCGCCGTCCGTCGCGCGAAGGTCGATAAGGGTTTCTCCCTCTTTCTCGAGCGTCGTGGCCTTGGTGTAGGCCGTCCAGGCGCCCGTTGTCCCAAGGCGGTACTCGAGCTTGTGGACGCCCGCATGACCCACGTCGGTCGACGTGATGACGAGCTGCGGGGCCTTCTGATACCAGCCGGACTCCCCGTCGGGGAGGCCGGGCGAGAGTCCGCCCGCGATCACGGGGGCCTCACGGTCCAGGACGAACCGGAACGAGGACCTGTTGAGGTTCCCGGCCCGGTCCCGCGCCTCGACGGTGAGGTTGTATTCGGCTTCGCGGGTGAAGGGGATCGCGCCCTCGTACGCGTGGAGCGTGGTCTCGTCGTCGACGCGGTACTGGATGGAGGCCACGCCGCTTCCGGCGTCGGTTGCCGTGAGCGTGATGCTGAAGGCCTCCTTGAAGGCGCCCGCCGCCGGGCCGCCGGTGCGGTTGGACTGGTGCGAGATCCGGGGGATGGTCCGGTCGACGAGGATGGGAATCTCGTTCGACCACGGGCCCGCGTTGCCGGCCAAATCGAGGGGTCGCACCTTGAAGCGATGGGACCCTTCGGGAAGGCCTTCGACGATGGCGCCGAGGGTCGTGTGGGCCTTCACGGCGGTGGCGGCCGGCCCGAGGACCGAGAGTTGGTACTCGGCGATGCCTCGGTTCGGCTCGTCGCCATCCTGGGTGTCGTCCGCCGCGTCCCAGGCGAGCCGGACGCGACCGTCGCTCGAGTGCCCCGACACCGTTTGGAGGCTGCGCAGGGCCCGCGATGTGTCCGCCCACTGCGGGGCGTCCGCGTCGTCGTCGAGGCT
>JACPAO010000053.1 GCA_016180755.1 Methanobacteriota archaeon | reverse complement strand
TGAACTCCTTTGGCTTCGGGGCGGTCTCGTTGTTGCCCGGGGTCGGCGTCGGGCTCGTCCCGTCGCCGCTCTCCTTGCTGGCGCAGCCGGCGAACATGGCGGATGTGATCATCAAGGCGGCAATCGAGAGGCGGGAAAGTTTCATAGAGGTCTCCTCAACCTCGCGGACAATGGGTCCCTATTTCAACGTTCTTGAAGCGGCGCTGAGAACCCTTGGTCCGGGCGATCGTCTAGCGGCGTTGGTAGGCGACGGGCCCCCGGAACCGCGCGTCGATGGGCTCCGGCTTCCGGTCGTCGTGGTGCAGGGCCACCTCGCCGGCCGGCCATTCCGTGTCAAGGAGCGGCTCCTCGCGCCGCATGGCCAACTCGAGGATGTCCCTCAGCGGGTTCGTCGTTCGCATTCCATTGACCCCGTTCCTAACTTGACGAAGAGCTATAAATAATCAGCCCGCGAAAAGCCGTCATTTGACGATGTGGTCGGTGTCCATCTTCGCCGATTATCGAACCCGTAATGTGCGACTGAACCTGTCAATGGTGTCTCCTTGGATACACATGAACGCCCGAATCTGTCACGACGGCGTCAAGAGGCTCGTCATGGTGCATGCTTGGAAGGCGATCGACGAGCTGGAACGCGTACGCGAGGCCGATCCGGTAGGCGTGCGGGCTAGTGCGTAGCAGCCTGTCGTAGTACCCCCCACCATAGCCCAGCCGGTGCCCGCGGCGATCGAATGCCAGCCCCGGCACGACCACCACGTCCGCCGCGTCGAGCTTCACGCGCGGAGAGGACACCGAGGGCTCGGGGATCCCCACGGCGTTGGCCGCCAGGGTGTCCCCCGGGCGGTACTCGTGCAAGGCGAGCTCCTTCCCCTCCATGCGCGGAAGGGCGACCAAACGTCCCGCCTCATGGGCCGCCGTCATTAGCGGCCACGTGTCGACCTCGCTCCCGTACGAAGCGTAGAGCACGACCCGGCGCGCCTGGGCGAACCGGTCCAGGCCCGCCAGCCGTCGCCCGATCTCGGCGGCAGCCGCTTGCCGGGCCTTGGCCCCGAGGGCGTCGCGGGCGGCCCGGAACTGAAGGCGAAGGCCGGGCTTCACGCCGAGCGAACGGGGAGCCGCCTCCAAGAAGCCTTCGGGCGTCGAAGGAAACGGTTTTACCGGGACCCGGGCTAGCCGGGCCTTCAATCCCGTCGGGTGCAAACCTTTGGCCCATCCCTCCATCAGCCGGATCCTCAAGGACTACGATCCCCAGAAAATTACCATCGCGGCGTACTGCTCCCACTCCAGCCTCCAGATCTTCCACGGGGCGCGCAAGGAGGGCTTCCGGACGATGGGCATCTGCGTCGGCAAGGCGCCCAAGTTCTACGACGCGTTCCCGCTCGCAAAGCCCGACTCCTTCCTCTCCCTCAAGGACCACGCCGAACTCGTGGACAAGAGCGACGAACTCGTCCGGCAGAACGCCGTCATCATCCCCCATGGCTCGCTCGTCGAGTACCTGGGCGTGGACAAGTTCGAGCACATGCCCGTCGCGACGTTCGGGAACCGCAAGGTCCTGCGGTGGGAATCCGACCGGGCGATCTCGCGGAAATGGCTTGAGGCCGCGGGCATCAAGATGCCCCGCGAGATCAAGGACCCCAAGGACATCATCCAACCCGTCATCGTGAAGTACAACGGGGCCAAGGGCGGCCGCGGCTTCTTCATCGCGAAGACCTACCACGAGTTCCAGCGCCACGTGGACACGACCCGCCCCTACACGATCCAGGAGTTCGTGCTCGGCACGCGGTACTACCTCCACTACTTCTACAGCCCCCTCAAACAGGACGGCTACAAGCTTTCGAAGGGCTCCCTCGAACTCCTTTCGACCGACCGGCGCGACGAATCGAACATCGACGAGTCGAGCCGCCTCGGCAGCATCGCCGAACTCGAAGAGGTCGGCATCAAGCCCACCTTCGTTGTCACCGGCAACATCCCCATGGTCATCCGCGAGTCGCTTCTTCCCGAGGCCCTCGCGATGGGCGAGCGCGTCATCGAGAAGAGCCTCGACCTCTTCGGCGGCCTCATCGGGCCGTTCTGCCTCGAGACCGTCGTCACCGACCAGCTGGAGTTCAAGGTCTTCGAGATCTCCGCGCGCATCGTCGCCGGCACGAACCCTTTCATCAGCGGCTCCCCCTACAGCGACTTCGTCGAACCGAACCTCTCGACGGGCCGGCGCATCGCGAAGGAGATCAAGCTCGGCCGCGAACTCAACCGCCTCACCGAGGTCCTGAGCTAACCGATGCTCCATCTCGGCCTCGTCGACGCGGAGCTGGAACTCGTCCCGAAGCGCCTCGCCGGCCATCCCCAGGTCGTCGAGGCCGCGCGGCGGTTCGGCTCGTCCCCGACGAAGATGCTCCTCGACTCGAGCCTCCACTACGCGGCCATGCGCGACCTCGACGGCGGCGACCGCCGCGGACGACCCGACCTCGCGCACCTCTTCCTCCTCACGGCCCTCGAGTCGATCCCCAACAAGCTCGGCCAGCTGCGCGTTTTCGTGCACACCCGCCACGACGAGCTCATCCGGATCGAGCCTAGGACCCGCCTCGTGCGCAACTACAACCGGTTCTGCGGCCTCGTGCAACAGCTCTTCGAACGCGGGGCCGTCGGCGAACCCGACCCGCTTCTTACCCTGGAGAAGAAGCGCCCGCTCGACGACGTGCTGAAAGCCACGCCGCACGAGCGGCTCATCGTGCTCGACCCGGCCGGCGCGGCAAAGCCACCCAGAGAGCTCTTCTCACAGCGGGACGAGGAAAGCGACGTCGTTGCGCTCATCGGAGGCTTCCCGTCGGGGGACTACCGAAGCCCCATCCCGGCCGGCGCCGAGCGCGTCTCCATCCACCCCGACGCGCTCGCGGTCTGGACCGTCGCCGGCGAGGTCCTCGCGCACTACCCGCGGACCGGCCCGAGCCTGCAGCGAAAATGATCCACCTTGTCCAGGTTGCGCTCCTCGGTGGCCTCCACGATCTCGAACCGCTCCCCCGTGTCGGCGAACTCGAGGCGGTCGCCCGCCCGCGGCGAAAGCTTCGGCTCGAGAAGCCCCACGTCGCCCCGGCGCATCGCGAGGCCTTCGCGCGCCGCGCCGGCGCCCGTCTGGACGAGGACCTTCTTCCCGGCGTGGTTGAGGACGTCGCGGAGGCTTGCCACGAGACGGAAGCGCCGGCCCCGCTTATCTCGGTTGCCCGCGCTCCCGCTGAGCAAATCTGGGTGAGTCCGGCCGATGCGGCCGGACGGGTTGGGATGGCTCCGGAGATTGGGGTCCCGTTCAGCCGAAGAGCGCGCCGAGACCGG
>JACPAO010000121.1:16092-38034 GCA_016180755.1 Methanobacteriota archaeon | reverse complement strand
ATGCTTTCCCACATGAACTGGGACGCCCGCGAACTCGTGCACACGATGGAGCGGACGGTCCTCGAAGCCCAGAATGGCGTTCGCCCGGAGGCGGCCAAGGAGTTCCTGCGGCGCTACCGACAGACCCTCAACGGGTATGTCTACCTCAACACCGACGAGTCGTCGCGGTCAAATTAGCTCGCGGATTCGGACCTCCGCGGGGTCGAGGCGTACCTTGGCGGGTTCGCTCTGGATCGTCGCGGTCTTGACGGGGATTGCGAACCAGAACAGGCTTCCCTTCCCGGGGCCCGGGCTGCTGGCCCCGACGCGTCCTCCGTGCTCCGTCACGATGCCGCGTGAGATGAAGAGCCCGAGGCCCGTGCCGCCTCGCAGCGCGGAGCCCGTCTCGAGCTGGCTGAACGGCCGGAACAGCTTCGCGGCGTCCTCCGGCTTGAAGCCGGCCCCCGTGTCCGTCACCCGGATCTGGATTTCGTCGTCGACGAGGTCGGCGTGGATCGTGATCTTGCCGCCGTGCGGCGTGAACTTCAGTGCGTTCCCGACGAAGTTGAAGAGGACCTGGTTGAGGCGCCGCGCGTCGCCGATCGTGGGCAAGGGCTGGGCGACCTCGGCGACGAGTTCGACGCCCGTGACCCGGGCCGGGTCCCGGAAGGATTCGGAGACCTCGCGGACGATGTCGCGCATGTCGACGGGCGAGAGGCGGAGCGCCAGGCGGCCGCCCTGGATGCGGCTCGCGTCGAGGACGTCGCGGACGAGGCCGGCGACCCGTTCGACGTTCCGGTCGACGATGTTGAGGGCGCGGCGCGTCGCCTCGTCGACCTGCCCGATCCCGCCCGTGCGCAGGAGGTGGAGCTGGAGCCGGATGGGCGTGAGCGGCGTGTTGATCTCGTGGGCCGCGGTGTTCATGAACTGGGTCTTGAACGAGTCGACGCGCTTGAGCTGGTCGTTGGAGGTGCGCAGCGCGGCGAGGGTGCTGTGGCTCTCGGCCATGGCTTCGGCGAGTCGCCCCCCGAACTGCCACAGAGACAATAGCACGAGCCCGAGCACGATCGCGAGGGCGGCGTTGAAGATCGGTCCTGCGACCTCCGGAGGAAGCTCGTTGGGGACACGCCCGTTGAGGTGGGAGCCGATGCCCACGATGGCGAGGGACGAGCAGGCGGCGGCCACGGTGAGGATGGCCAGGACCCGTCCGCGGGCAAGGGGAAGCGTCACGGCCACGGCGACGATGGGACCGATGGCGAGGACGGGGTACAGATAGGGCCGGATGAAGACGAGAAGGAGCGTGGGCACGACAAAGGAGAAGCAGGTCATCATGACGGCCGTGTCGAGGTGGCCGTGCTTCAGTTCGCGGCGGCTCCAGTACCAGACCACGCCGATTGCGCCGGTGACGAGGCCCATGTAGAGGCTGCGCTCGTCCCCGAACGCGAAGTAGGCGGCGATGTCGAGGGGGAGGAAGACGGCGAGCGACGCGAGCACGATGGCGAGGACCTTTCGCAGCCTCGCCACGTGCCGGCTGTCTTCCATGAGGACCCGTTCCGGTTCGGGAAACGGCGGCGGCTCGGTGTTGGGGTCAAGCGGCGGCAGCCGGACGCGCCTCCATGGACATGGCGCGCCGGATCCAGGAGGGAGGCCGGTACGCGATGAGGATGATCAGCGAGGCCGCGAGCCCCACCATTCGGTTGACGAGCTGGAACCATTCCTGCTCGAAGGCCATTCGTTGGCCAGCGATCACCGCGACGACCCACCAGACGATCAAGGACGAGGAAACGAGGATGGCGCGGTAGCGCTGCCCGCGCTCGCTGCGCGGCAGGCGCATGATGGCGACGAGGTACGCAGTACTCAGGAGGATTGGGGGAAGCACGATGCCGACGAAGACCAAGAGGCGGGTCCAGGCGGGCGACTCCGCGGCATAGGAGAGGTCGGTGCGCCACTGACCGACGTAGAGGCCGTCGGGGCGGCCAGCGACGATGGTGCCGACCATGAAGAGCCCGTAGGCGAGGTAGAGGGCCCCGATGGTCGCCGGCCAGAAGCGGCCTTTCACAAGGAACACGAGGTACGTGAGCAGGCCCCAAAGGGAGGTGGCGAGCAGGAGGCGTTGGAGGACGGCGTAGGCGTACTGGGTCTCGAAGTGGAACATCCCGAAGGCGGCGGCCATGTAGAAGAGGCCGCCGAGGTAGATGTTGAGGGCCGTCGCGTACCACCAGAGCACGAAGAACCGCAGCGCTCGATGGGCCGCGGGGCTCGACGCCGTGCGGTGGTCCAGCTGCCATCCGACAACGGAGTACACGGTCGCGGTCACGAAAGCGACCAAGGACGCCAACACCAGACTGGACGTTTCCACCGCATGGCCCCTAGCGGAGTCTCGTGTCCGTTCGTGGTGGGCTTAATACATTCGTATCACAGTTAATAACCGGGGGCCGCGCGAGTCTCCCGAGCGCCCCGTCGCGCGCGCCCGAGCGGTCGCGTTGTCCGCGGGCCATGCGCGGGCTATTGGGCCGCGTGGACCCCGGAAACGTTTAAGTGAGAACCAAGTCTCCCGCAGCCTTACCGATTTTTTCGGAGGCAGCCGCTTTGCGGACGCGCAAGGAAATCTTGTCCACCCCCATCCAGCAAATCGATCTCTCCAAGGTCAAGACGTTGAGCGACCTTGTGGAGCAGATGAAAGGGGCGAGCATCCAGGCGCGGAACCTCGGCAAGTGCGCGAGCGTGTACGAGAACATGCTCATGGACTCCTCGCGCCCCACGGTCATCTTGGGCCTCTCCGGCGCCCTCATCGCGGGCGGGCTTCGGCTCGTCCTCCGCGACATGGTCGCCCACGGCATCGTCGACTGCATCGTCTCGACGGGCGCGGTCCTCTACCAGGACTTCTACCAAGCGATGGGATACCAGCACTACAAGGGCGACCCCGGGATGGACAACCTCGAGTTGCGGGGGCACTTCATCGACCGCATCTACGACACGCTCGTCGACGAGGAGAAGTTCCGCGAGGTGGACGCGTACATCGGCCGCATCACGGAACAGCTCGATCCGCGCGGATACTCCACGCGGGAGTTCCTCGCGTACATGGGCGAGGTCGCGCACAAGAAGGGCGACCGCGGCATCCTCGCGACGTGCTACGAGTACGGCGTCCCCTGCTTTGTCCCTGCGTTGAACGACTCGTCGATCGGGATCGGTCTCACGGAATACTACGAGAAGCACCGCAACAAGGCGCATTTCTACCTGGATCCGATCCGGGACAACTACGAACTGACGCAGATCAAGGGGAAGAGCAAGAAGACCGGCGTCATCTACATCGGGGGCGGCACGCCGAAGAACTACATCAACGACGTCGAGGTCATCGCCGAGGTCCTCGGGTACGACGTCGCCGGCCACGAGTATGCCTTCCAGATCACGACCGACCGCCCGGACACCGGAGGCCTCTCGGGCTCCACGCTCGAGGAGGCCCAGTCTTGGGGGAAGATCCACCGGGAGGCGACGAAGGCGACCGTCTGGAGCGAGGCGACGCTCGCGCTGCCCATGCTCGTGGGCCACGTTCTCCAGAAAGGCCTCCACCGGGGCCGCCGCCGCGTGCGGTTCGAGTGGGAAGGCGACACACTGCGCACCGTCAAGCTCGTTAGCGGAACCAACGGCGTCCACGTTCGGACGCCATCGAACGCGTCCCGCAAGCGCGCGTCGAAGGCCCCCGCTGCGTAGGCCCCGCAAGCGAATTTAAGAACCCGGTCCCCTCCATTACCAACGACAGGGTGACCTAGTGGAGAGCGTCTACGTCCTCGTGCGCGTCAAACCCACCTACGAGCAGCGCGTCCACGCGATGCTCTCCAAGCTCAAGGAGGCCAAGGAGGTCCATCCGCTCTTTGGCGAGTACGACTTCATCATCAAGATCGAGGGAAGGACCCACGACGACATCACGCGGACCATCCTCGAAAAGATCCGCAGCGAGGAGGGCGTGGCCGCCACGAAGACGATGGTGAAGACAAGCTTCTAATCGAGCCTCGCCCCAGAACGTTAAAGCGGCATTCCCCGGGTTGGTTCCCGCGTGGCCGCGATCGGGCCGCCCCTATTAGCCCAAGCCGTGCCGCCTTCCTGGCTCCCCGATTGGTTGCACTGGTTCTACGCCATCGGTCGCTGGCTCGTGGACGCCCTCGCCCTAAGCCCACAGCGGCTGGGGCAGGTCACCCTCTTCGTCCTCGTTATCGGGATCGCCGTCGTCCTCGGGAAGACGCTCTCGGTGGTCCTCCGGCGCACCGTCTTGAAACCGCCGCGGGTCGACCTCGCCGTCGGACGGCTCCTTGGGCACCTCATCGTCCTCGGCGTCTTCTTCCTCGGGTTCAGCGCCGCGCTCACCATATTCGGGACGGACGTCGCGCAGATCGCGACGGGACTGGGACTCCTGACGCTCGCCCTGGGCTTTGGCATGCAGAACACGGTCGCGAACCTCATGGGCGGGGTGTCGCTTGCGATCGACAAGCCGTTCCGGCCCGGCGACCGGATCGAGGTGGGAAAGTACTGGGGCACGGTCCAGCAGATCGGCCTGCGCTCGACGCGCATCCTCACGCCTCGGAAGGAGACCGTGATCGTTCCCAACAAGATCCTCGAGGAGCGGGAGATCTGGAACTACACGTTGTTCAGCCCCGAGTTCCGGCTCGACGTGGACGTCCCGATCGCGTACGGCGCGGATTGGCGCCAGGCCGAGAAGATCCTGCTCGAGGTCGCGAAGGAGCACCCCAACACGCTACGCTACCGGCCCGCGACCGTGGTCATGCGAAAGTTCGGGGAGTCGAGCGTCGACCTGCAGCTGCGCTGCTGGATCGCCGACGTGACGGTCCGAACCGAGACGGTCAGCGACCTCCTCAAGGCCACCAAGGACCGCTTCGACCAGGCCAACCTGGAGATCCCGTTGCCGCATCGGGTCCTCATCCACTCCAAGGACGGTCGCCCGCCGGCCCGGCCGCTCGAGCCATACTCGCGCTACCGGCAGGTGCGCCGCAAGATTCTCTTCGTGGAGCTGGACCCGGCCCCGGAGGAGGAACGTGCGACGTTCGTCTTGAGCCTAGCGAAGGCCCTGGGCGGCGGCGTCGTGGGGCTCTTCGTGCAGGAACGTGGCCGGGGGTCGGACGACGGGGAACACGGTCTGCGGATCCTCGGGGAGTTGGCCCGGCAGCAGCGTATCTGGTTCAAGCCGCTGATCCGGCGGGGCGACCTCAACGTCGTCGTCGCGGATGTGGCAGGCGAGGAGGACGTCGACCTTGTGCTGGTCGGCCACGAGCGGCACCGGTTCCAGACCCCGTGGAGACGCGACGTCGATGTGGCGGCGCGCCTGCACCGGCGACTCAGGCGCCCTGTGGTCGATGTGCCGCACGACCTCCAGTTGAACCCCGAGATGGTCGAGGCCCTGCGAAAGGAGGCCGAGGCGTTCCGGGCGACCCCCGGGGACGCAGAAGGCGCTGGCGTGACGGCGGAGACGGCCCCCCGGAGCACGTGACGGGCCGGGAAGCCAACCGTTTTATCCGAAATCCTGCTCGGCGCGGCCGTGCCCGAGGAATTCGTACCGGCGGATTCGGAGATCGCGGCCCTGCTTCGCCACGCGAAGAGCGTGGCCGTCGTGGGCTTAAGCGACAACCCGAGCCGCCCAAGCTGCGACGTCGCCGAATACCTCCAACGCGCCGGTTACCGGATTGTCCCCGTGAACCCCATGATCCAGACGTGGCACGGAATCCCTTCGTACCCGGACCTCTCGAGCGCACGCGCAGCGGGCGTGCCGTTCGACTTCGTGGACGTCTTCCGAAGACCCGAGGAGGTGGGGCCCGTCGTCGACGAGGCCATCCGGTTGGGCGCGAAGGCCATCTGGTTCCAGCTCGGGGTCGTGAACGAGGCGGCCGCCCGGAAGGCGAAGGAGGCCGGTCTCGTGGTCGTCATGGACCGCTGTAGCAAGATCGAGCACCGCCGACTCGTCCGGTAGGCTTCCCGAACGCAGAAGGCTGGGCCGGACGCCACCCCAAGTCCGGCCCAAAAGAAAACTTAGGCGCGATCCCCGAACAGCTCGTAGACGATGATTTCGCAATCGTCGCTGTCGAGGATCGCGTCGTTGCCTCGGCGCTGGACCTTGGCCACCGTGGGGGCCGCGCTCGCGCGGGCGTGGGCCGGCCCATCCAGTGATTCGTGGAGGAGGTCCTCGAATCCCTGGGGCTTGAGTTTGGGTCCCACAGCCATACCCCCTCACGGGGCTGACGTCGATCCGTCAATCCCGCCGAGGTAAACGTTGCTTAGGCCGGGTTCCCTATTTGTTAGTTTCCTCGGTTCTTCGCCCCGAGAAAAACGCGGACTTTTAACACGCGGGCGAACGCGGTCGAAAGGGCGAGGACGCCGTACAGGAGGAGCCCCCAGAACAGGACCGCCGTTTCCGGTGCAACCCATGCAGGAGCTGGGGGCGCGGGAAGGGCGAGCCGCGTGACGAACCCTTGGCCAAGAAGCGTCAACGTGAGCAGGAGGACCCTCTCCGGTCGCTCGAAGAACTGGCGCCAGAGGGTGGCCGGGGGAGCGCCGTCCTGGTACACGCGCGCGCGGGCGTAGCTCGTCGCGTACTGGCCGACGAGGGCGGCCCCGACAACGCCCCACCAGGCGCGCCCCGTGAGTCCCATCCCGATGCCGATGAGGATCGCGGCGTCCGCGACGCGGTCCACGACGCTGTCGAGGTACCCGCCGAAGGCCGTCACGCGGTTGGTCGCGCGGGCCACCGCGCCGTCGACCATGTCCAACATGGAGACCAGCCCAAAAAGGAGGCCCGCGACGAGGTAGTCTCCGCGGGCGGCATACGCGGCGGGGAAGCAGACGAGCAGGGCGCCCGCGACCGTGAGCACGTTGGGGGGGACGCGTAGGAGGATGAACGGCGACGCGACCCAGCGGCTTAGGCGTTCGGTGGTCGGGCCGTGGCCGGCGAGCAAGGGTCGTCCCTACCGGTGTTCGGTCCCCGCGATGAAGGCCTCGAGATGGGCGCGGGCCTCCCCGTCCGTGTACTGGACGGGCGGGTGCTTGAAGAAGTACGACGACGCGCTCGTGATCGGGCCGCCGATGCCGCGGTCGAGGGCGACCTTGGCGACCCGGATCGCGTCGACGATGATGCCGGCCGAGTTGGGGGAATCCTCGACCGAGAGCCGTGCCTCGAGCTCGATGGGGACGTCCCCGAACTTCTTGCCTTCGATGCGGATGAAGCAGACCTTGTTGTCCTTGAGCCAGGGGACGTAGTCGCTCGGCCCGATGTGGATGTTACCATCCATAAGGGGTTCGGTCATCTGGGAGCGGACGGCCTCGGTCTTGCTGATCTTCTTCGAGGATAGACGGGAGCGGTCGAGCATGTTGAGGAAGTCGGTGTTGCCGCCCACGTTGAGCTGGTAGGTGGACGTGATCTTGACGCCGCGGTCCTCGAAGAGGCGCGTGAGGACGCGGTGGAGGATGGTGGCGCCGACCTGGCTCTTGATGTCGTCGCCGAGGCAGGGGATCTTCTTTTCGGCGAACTTCTTCGCCCACTCCTTGTCGGAGACGATGAAGACGGGGAGCGCGTTGATGAAGGCGACCCCCGCGTCGAGGCAGGCCTTGGCGTAGTGCTCGACGGCCTTCTGCGAGCCCACGGGCAGGTACGTCACGAGGACGTCGACCTTGTGCTCCTTGAGCTTCTTGACGACGTCGACCGGCTTGTCCTTGGCGACGACGAACCGGTTCTCCTCCGGGTACTTGTCCATGTGCACGGCGACGCCGTCGTGGACGGGCCCCATGTACACGGGCGCGCCGAGCCCGGGGACGTCGGAGAACTTCTTTGTGCAGTTGGGCTTCGCGAAGATGGCCTCGGAGACGTCCCGGCCGACCTTCCGCTTGTCGACGTCGAAGCCGCAGACGACCTTGATGTCGGAAAGGTAGTACCCGCCAAGGTTGTTGTGCATGAGGCCGGGGATCGGCTTCGTGCCATTGGCCCCGTGGTAGTAGGAAAGGCCCTGGACGAGGCTCGAGGCGCAGTTTCCTACGCCAGCAATCGCGATGCGGATTGTCCCCATGGGCCACCCATTTTATGGAAAGAAAAGCCGAAGTATCGCGGCCAAGAGGGCCGTTCTAGATAAAGGTATCCGGTTTTGGTTCGGGCGCGCGGGTTGTTGTGCGCGTGGCGCAATCGGCGGGCGCCGATGGGGCGCGCGAGTAGGGCGTGAATTAGGGCATCGCGCGCCCGGCGAGGCGCGTCGTTCCACGCGGCCCCAGAAAACCTAGTGCCTAACTCGGACTGGGCGCCTACGGCGGCCTCCCCCAATCACTTGACCATCCGCAAGTACTGCGCCAGCAAACGGACGCCGACGCCGGTCGCCCCCTTGGCGTGCCACTCCTGCTTGAGGTCCCCGGTCGTGCGCTCCGTCCAGCAGGTTCCGGCGATGTCGAGATGCGCCCATTTCTTCTTCTTCGCGAAGTGTCCAAGGAACGCGGCGGCGGTGACGCTCCCTCCCCAGTTCACGCCGGTGTTCCGGAGGTCGGCGACGTCGCTCTTCACGTGGGACGCGTACTCCTTGTTGTAAGGAAGCTGCCAGACGTCGTCGCCCACGGCGGCGCCGGCCTCGATGAGGCGCTTGGCGAGCTTGTCGTCGTTTGCGAAGACGCCCGTCATGATCGCCCCGAGGGCGACCTTCACGGCCCCGGTCAGGGTGGCGATGTCGATGACGAGGTCGGGATCGAACTCTTTGATCCCGTATCCAATCGCGTCCGCAAGGACGAGGCGCCCCTCGGCGTCCGTGTTCGCGACCTCGATCGTGGTCCCGTCGTACGACCGCAGCACGTCGCCGGGCCGGATGGCCGACCCGCTCGGCATGTTCTCGGCAAGCGGCATGAGCGCGACGACGTGCGCGTCCAGCCCTTCCGTCGCCGCGACGCTCATTGCCCCGAGGACGGCCGCGGCCCCAGCCATGTCGTGGCGCATCTGGTCCATGCCTTGGGCGGGCTTGATGCTGATGCCCCCAGAGTCGAAGGTGATGCCCTTGCCCACGAGGAGGACCTTTTTCGCCTTCTTTTTCCCGCGCTTCTCCAGGACCACGAGGCGAGGGGGATGGACGCTCCCCGCGCCGACGCCCAGGAGTCCCCCCATCTTGAGCCGCTGCAGGTCGGCCTTCTCCAACACGGTCGCGCGAAACCCATACTTCTTCGCCCAGGCGACGGCCGTCGAGGCCATCGCCTGGGGCGGCTTGTCCATGCTGGGCCGGTTCACCAGGGTACGCACGTCGTTCGTGATGGACGCCACGTTCTCGGCCTCCTTGACGGCTTTGGCCATGCGACGCGCCTTCCCGGCGTCCTGCTCCACCAGTCGGATGTCCGTGATCTCCTTCTCCGGCTCGTCGTCGTCCTTGGGCGGAGACTTGTACTCCCGGTAGCGGTAAAGACCGAGCAGCGCCCCCTCCACGGTGGCGTAGGCGGCTTCGGCCGGGTCCAACCTTCCGATGCCGGCGCCGTGCACGACGGTGGCGAGCGTCTTGCAGCCGCGGCCCCGCGCCACGGTCGCCGCCCGCGCCGAGACCTCCCGCACGGCGTCAAGGTCGAACCCTTTCTGCTTCCCGAGGCCCACGACGATGACGCGCGGCGACGGTAGCTTGCCGTTCGTCATGAGGACCCCGGCCTCCTTCCGCTTCCCCTTGAAGTCGCCGAGGCGTAGGAGGTCAGAAATGGCGCCGCCGAGCGCGGCGTCCACGACGCCCGCCGCCCCACCGGGCTTCTTCACGCCCTGGAACAGGTTGACGACGATTACGTCGGCCTTGGCTTTCGTGACGTCGCCGGAGACGACGGAAACGGTCGGAGGAGCAACCATGGCGGTCCCGCGCCGGAAGTCCGGGCCCCCCTCAAGAGGCTTTGGCCGGCCGCCTGGCGACCCGGCCCATATCCTTTGCCGCCAAAGAAGAAAAGGAGGGGCAGGCGGAGTCGACCCCGGACGGAGGCGACCAGCCGACGGCCTCCCCCCACGAGGTCATCCCATGAAGGCCCTCATCGTCGACGACAGCGCCACCGACGCGCTCCTGATGGCGCAGTCCTTGGAGTCGATGGCCGAGGTCGAGCTCGCCACGTCCGGCCGCGACGCCCTCGCCAAGATGCGGAACTACCCCTACGACGTCGTCGTCCTCGACTACTTCCTCGGCGACATGACCGGCGTCGAGCTACTTCTCAAGATCAAGGACAAGGCCGCCCCCTCCCCCGTCGTGTTCGTCTCCGGCGCGTCCGACGAACGGATCGTCGCCCAGGCGATGGCGCTCGGCGCCGTCGACTTTGTGTTCAAGGGCACGACGGACTTCGTGCCCGACCTGCGGTCGGCTTTCAAGGCCGCTGCCGCCACCCTCCCCCCCAACCCGCGGGACCGGGCGACGCGCCGGACGCCCGTCGCCAAGCGGCTCGTGGAGATCCTCGACGCGTGGCTCGCCAAGGAGGACGACCTCAACGCGGCCGCGTACATCGGCCCCGACTGGTTCCTCATCCGCAGCCGCGTCCGCGTCCCGGAGCAGGTGATGGGCGCCGTCGTGAAGATCGCCCAGCAGGTCCACGAATCGCTCGAGCGCAGCGCGAAGCACCTCGGCTACGTCGAGGCCCGCTGCACGATTGCGAGCTACAACCAGGGGCTCTTCGGACTCGCGCCGGTGCTCGCGGGCGGCGACATCCTGCTCGCCACGCACTCCCCCGAGACGCCCCTCGAAGAGTTCCGGGCGTCGCTCGAACGCCTCGCCGCCGAGGTCGGGCACGCGGTCGGCGACGCGATCGACGCCGACGCCAAGTCACCGACGATCCCGCCGGCCGCCGAGGCCGCGCTTTAGAACCGGAGCGGCTTCCCCGTGAGTCGCCTGTACGCCTCCAAATACCGCTGCGTCGTCCCTTCGATGACGTGCGCGGGGAGATTCGGGGCGGGCGGCTGCTTGTTCCACTTGATCGATTCGAGGTAATCCCGTACGAACTGCTTGTCGAAGCTGGGCGGGGAGCTGCCCGGCCGGTACTGGTCGGCCGGCCAGAAACGGCTCGAATCCGGCGTGAGGACCTCGTCGATGAGGAAGAGCTTCCCGTCGAGGAGCCCGAACTCGAACTTCGTGTCCGCGATGATGATGCCCTTCTTCGCGGCGTCGTCGGCCGCAGCCTGGTAGACGCGAAGGCTCGCCTCGCGGACCTTGGCGAAGGTGTCGGCGCCGACGACCTTCCCGGCCTCGGCCTCCGTGATGTTGACGTCGTGGCCCTGCTCGGCCTTCGTGCTCGGCGTGAAGATCGGCTCCGGGAGCTTCGAGGCCTCCTTGAGGCCGGTCGGGAGCTTGATGCCGCAGATCGCGCCCGACTTCTGGTAGTCCTTCCACCCGGAGCCGGCGATGTAGCCGCGGACGATGCACTCGATCGCAAGCGGCTTCGTCTTTCGTACGAGGACGCTGCGGCCGCGGACCTCCGGGGAGCGGCGAAGCTCGGGAGGAAACCTCTCGAAGTCGGTCTCGACGAGGTGGTTCGGGACGATCTTCTCCGTGAACCGGAACCAGTGGTTGCTGATCTGCGTCAGGCAAACGCCTTTCCCCGGGATCCCCTGGGGAAGGACGACGTCGAACGCGCTCAGGCGGTCGCTTGCGACCATGAGGAGGTTCGCGCCGAGGTCGTACACGTCCCGGACCTTGCCGCGCCGAAAGAGCTTCGCCCCGACGACGTTCGACTCACGGAGGACCGGTGGAAGCGTGGCGCCCTGCATCGGGCGCGGGACGCCTGCCCCCCCGTAAAAGCGTTTTGCCGAGAAACGTCGGACGGCCAACCAGGCCAGAAAACCTAAAGGGGAGCGCGCCCGTGCGTGCCCCGCCATGGGGCCTGCGTTGCGCGAACCGCTGCCGGGTCGCGCCGGGCCGCCCGGCCCGACCGCCAAGGCGCCGCCTCGCCCGAGCCCCGGCGCGGCGGCCGGGCCCGCCGTGATCGAGGCGCGGGCCCTCGTGAAAAGGTACGGAAAGGTCCCCGCCCTCGGCCCCATCGACGTCGACATCCCGGCGGGCGCCGTCGGCCTCCTCGGGCCCAACGGGGCGGGGAAGACGACGTTCATCAAGACCCTCCTCGGGCTCATTGGGCCCACGAGCGGCCGGGCGACCGTGCTCGGAATCCCCGTCGGGGGCCGCCGCAACCTCGACATCCGCCAGCGCGTCGGGTACATGCCGGAGCGCGACGCCCAGATCATCAACCTCTCCGGCTTCCAGTACGTCACGTTCTGCGGCGAGATGGCAGGGCTCCCGCGCCGCGACGCCGTCCAGCGGGCCCACGAGATCCTCAATTACGTGGGCCTCGGCGAGGAGCGGTACCGGCCCGTCGAGACGTACTCGACCGGCATGCGGCAGCGGGCGAAACTCGCCCAGGCCATCGTGCACGACCCCAAGCTCGTCTTCCTCGACGAGCCCACGAACGGCCTCGACCCGAAAGGGCGCACCGAGATGCTCGACCTCATCCGCGACCTCACGTACAAGCGCGACATCAGCGTCGTCCTCTCCTCGCACCTCCTGCCGGACGTCGAATACGTCTGCCGCGACGTCGTCGTCCTCAAGGCCGGCAAGGTCGTCGCGC
Organism: Methanobacteriota archaeon; assembly: GCA_016180755.1. Taxonomy (GTDB): domain Archaea; phylum Thermoplasmatota; class E2; order JACPAO01; family JACPAO01; genus JACPAO01. The sequence continues at coordinate 25,464 of JACPAO010000121.1, read as the reverse complement.
AAGGCAACATCGAGTCCCTCAAGCAGCGCGACCTCACCCGCTACGAGGTCCGCGTGAAGGGCGAGACGGCGCGGTTTGCGCAGATCCTCCGAAGCCGCTACGCGTTGGGCGCCGAGGTCGACGAGGACAGCGGCGTCGTGAGCGTCGCCGTGCCGGCCGGGAAGACGACCGGGTCCATCTTGCGCGCCGCGACCGAGGCCGGCGTCCAGCTGCGCCACTTGCAGCCCCAGCGGAACACGCTCGAGGACGTGTTCCTCGACACCGTGGAGGCGCGCTAGTGGCGATCCGCGAGATCGGCTACCGCCACTGGGAAGGCACCTACACGAGCCACGCGTTCCGATGGTGGACCGTGACGCGCGCCGCCCTGCGGTCGACCGTGTTCAGCAAGGGCCGCCTCGTGCTCCTCTTGATCCTCACGGCCGTCGCCTGGGCCATGCCGTTCTTCCAGGGCCTCTTCTGGTTCTTCCTGCCGCCCGAGGCCGTGACCGCCATCTACGGCGAAGGCGGCGGCGGCCTCGACCGGCCGCTTCGTCAGAACCTCGACGAGCTCGTGAAAAGCTGGCAATGGATGTGGGGGGTCCTCTTCAGCGCCGTCGTGGGCTCGCGGCTCGTGAGCAACGACCTCCGGTCGGAGGCGCTCTACATCTACCTCGCGAAGCCCCTTCGCCGGATCGATTACATCATCGGCAAGATGCTCGCGTGCGTGATCTGGCTCATCCCCATCACGATGGCGCCGGCGCTCTGGGTCTACGCCGCCGTGAACGGGGCCTCGAACAACCAGATCTTCGTCCACGAACGCGGCGAGATCTTCTGGGAACTCGTCTGGGTCGAACTCACATTCATGTTCCTGTGCGCCGTCGCCGCCGTGACGATCTCCAGCCTCACGAAGCGCTGGGTCCTCGCGCTTGTGGCGTGGATCGGCGCCATGTTCATCTCGGTGCCCATCGCGGTCATCTCGTCGGAGGCAAGCCGCAACGACGAATGGCTGTACTTGTCGCCGGTCACGAGCCTCTGGACTTTCTCGGACCACGTGTTCGAGCAGAACGATGCGCCCAACTTCTTCCCGGACTGGGTGGGCGCCGCATGGGTCCTGCACGGCCTCATCGCCCTCGGCATCGCCGTCTTCATCACGCGCGTCATCCGGATCGAGGTGAGCGAATAGCCCAAGCCCCGGCCCCGAAGGCCGTCACCGGCAAACCGCTTCCCGCGAAGGCCGCCGAGCCCAGGGCCACCAAGCTGCGCCACCCGGCGCCGGCCGGCGACGGCGTCGTCTACGCCAAGGACCTCTCGAAGTGGTACGGCGACGTCATCGGCCTCAACGACGTGACGCTCGAGGTCCCGCGCGGCGTCACGGGCCTCCTGGGCCCGAACGGCGCCGGGAAGAGCACGTTCCTCAAACTTTGCACCGGCCTCGTCAAGGCGAGCAAGGGCAGCATCTCCGTCCTCGGCCAGGACCCATGGAACAACCCGAAGTTCCTGCGGCGGATCGGGCTGGCGCCGGAGCACGACGCCTTCTACGAGAGCCTCACGGGCCTCGAGTTCGTCACGATGCTTGCCCGCATGCAGGGCACCTCCAAGTTCAAGGCGGAACGCCGCGCGAAGGACGTGCTCGAGCAGGTCCGCCTCACGCCCCACGTGAACCGCCGCATCGCGACGTACTCGAAGGGCATGCGGCAGCGCGTCAAGATCGCGCAGGCGATCGTCCACGACCCCGAGCTCCTCTTCCTGGACGAGCCCCTCACGGGCACCGACCCGGTCGGACGCCGCGAGATGATCGACTTCATCAAGGGCCTCGCCAAGCAAGGGAAGTCGATCCTCGTCTCGAGCCACGTCCTCTATGAGGTCGAGGCCATGACGCCCAACATCCTCCTCATCCACCGCGGCCGCGTCATCGCCGAGGGCGACATCCACCAGATCCGGGAACTCATCGACGAGCATCCGCACAACGTCCGGATCGAGGTGGACCGGCCGCGGGACCTCGCCGCCCACCTCGTCGGGCTCCCAGGCGTCGTGACGGTCCGCGTGCCCGACGAGGCCCACGTCGAGGCGGAGACGCGAAAACCCGACGAGTTCTACCAGCGCCTCCAGGACCTCCTGCAACGCGAACGCCACAACGTCGTCGCGCTCACGAGCCCCGACGACAACCTCGAGAGCGTCTTCCGGTACCTGGTGAAATGACGATGACCACGTTCGAACGCGTCCGCGACATCCTCCGGGACTCCTTCCGGCCGACGGCCGGCCCGGGAACGGTCTGGCCGCTCTTCTGGTTCAGCTTCAAGAGCATCCTCCTCTCGAGGAAGAAGACGCCCTTGCTCCTCCTGTTCCTCATGATCCCGCTCGCGCTCACCTTGATGCTCGCGAGCACGCTCGACGACTACACGCCCCAGGGCGACGACGTCACAAGCGCCTACGGTGGCCGCGCCTGGTTCCAGGACATCCTGAGCCAAGTGTTCTTCCCCCTCCTCATCCCGATCGTGACGGCCGCCTACGCGACGGCCGTCATCGGCGAGGAGGTCGAGGGGAAGACGCTGCCCTACGTGTTCACGCGCCCCGTCTACCGGAACTGGATCGTGATCTCGAAGTCCGCGGCGTTCCTCCTCGCGAGCGCCATCCTGGGCATCGTCGCCGTCACCGCCACCTACTTCGTCGCCGTGAGCATCACGGAAGACCCCTTCCGCCACGTCGACGAACTGTTCGGCTACTGGTCGGCCGTGGGTCTCACCATCTTCGCGACGGGCGGCCTCTTCCTCCTCCTCGGCGTGAGCATGAAGCCCGCCATGATCCTCATCGCGACCTACACGTTCGTGTGGGAGACGTTCTTCTCGAACCTCATCCCGAGCAGCATCCTGAAGTACAGTTTCGTCTGGTACGAACGAGCCTACATCAACAGCTTCATCGGGCGCGAGGCCGGATTCGGCATCCGCCTCCTCGTCGACGTTCCGGGTCCGACGGAGGCCGCGATGACGCTTCTCGTCGTCGGCGTCGTCGGCTTCCTCTCGTCGCTCGTCGTCGTGTCCATGCGGGACTACAACGTCTAGGGCTGGCGGTGGACTCTCATCATTAAGGCCGCGGCGACTCTCTCCCGGACCACCCATGAGGCGCGCGATCTTGGTCGGGGCCTTCGTCTTGGTGGCCGCGTGCGCTTCCCAGCCGGCGCCTGTCGCCGGCTCCGTGGAGCTGCCGCCGGCGGGTGTGGGGTTCTTTGAGATCAATCTGCGCGGGGCGGCCGGCTCGACGGCGTCGTACGATTGGTCCACGACGCCGACGACGACGGTCCACTTCGACGTCCACACACACCGAGGCAACCGCGTCGATTACCTCGAAAACGGGACCTTCGCCGCGCGCCGGGGGAGTGTCGCGTTTCCGGAGAACGGGACGTACTCGCTCTTGTGGCAAAACCCCGAGGCCCATCCCGCGCTCCTCCGCTATGAGGTCGTGGGCGACTTCACGCTTCTGTCGATGCAAAGGCCCTAGCATGGGCGGCGGGTGCCGGGCCCGATCGGCGATGTTGGGAGCGCGTGCCTAAGATCCGTCCATCAGGACCCTACGAACTTTCGAACGTTTCCGAGGTAGCGACAAACATCATATCGTGGCGGACGACCCGCTATTTTGCTCCATGAATCCGGACGCGTGCGTGCCGGACCCGTCGTGCGCCCTGCCGAACGTTGGCCCGATCACATGGCACTGCCGGATCGGTGGCGGCGGAGGCAACGGAGGCGGCGGGGGCGGATCCGCCGGACCGGATCCTTCGTGCGACTTGGCGGCTGATGACGAACTCGGGAGCTATTCCAAATCCATCGACTACGACGAATCCACCAGCACCGCAGTCATGGGTGCCCGGGGTCAGGGCCTGGCCTGCGTTTTCGTCCGGTCGGGCGGCACTTGGTCGCTCCAAGCCAATCTCACGCCGGATGGTGAACCGTTCGGGGACTTCGGCGCCGCGGTTGCCATCGACGGAAACAGCATTGCCGTGGGCGGGTACGGGACGTACATCTACGCTCGGTCCGGTTCGACGTGGACCCAACAGGCGGCCCTGAGCAGCGGGGGCTGGGCCGTGGACGTCTCCGGAAATACGGTGGTGACCACAGATCAGAACGGCGAAGCCTTCGTGTTCGTCCGGTCCGGAAGCACATGGAGCGAACAGGATTCGTTCACGGGAGATGATACCGTGGACGGAGACAATTTTGGGGACTCGGCCGCGATTGACGGGGATACGGTCGTGGTTGGTGCGGGCGACCACGGCAGCGGAGGGGCCGCCTACGCGTTCGTCCGTATCCTCGGCTCGTGGAGCCAGCAGCACAAGTTCACGGCGGCGGGGGAGTTCGCGTTCGGCAAGTTTGACGCATCCATCGACGGGAACCGCGCTGCGTTCTTCGCTGTCGGGACGAGCAGCGAACGGGGGCGCGTCTACGTGTTCCTCCGAACCGGGACAACGTGGGCCGAGGAGGATTCCGTGGATGCAGGCGACGGCGCCAATTATGATCGGATGGGGGTCTCGCTTGACCTCGACGGCGACTACCTGGTGGCGGGCGCGTGGAAGGCCGACGTTTCATCCGTTTCGGACGCGGGAGCCGCCTATGTGTTCACGCGTTCGTCCAGCACATGGACCCAGCAGCAGAAGCTTACGGCAAGCGACGGTTCGGCGAATGATTGGTTCGGACACGCGGTCGCGCTCGACGGTGACACGGCGATTGTAGGAGCCGGCCGGGACGACACGTCGTTCGGCACGAACGCCGGATCGGGGTACGCGTTCGTCCGATCGGGGACGACATGGAGCCAGGAACATCATTTCATGGCGTAGCGCCCCGCTGGAGCCCGCGGCCCAGCAGCCGAACTGCCGCAGCCTAGGGCGGCGGCAACGCGGAGAAACGCTCGGGCAGGTCGCCTCCTCGGAAGACCGTCACGTAATCCGTGAGCCGCTGCTGCAGGGTGACGCCGACGTCGACCGGGGAGCTCGGGCCGATCGTGTTCGCGTACGAGTAGTGGAACGAGGTGATCGTGCAGAACTTCGCGGGGCAACCGGAGCCCGTGACGCTGTCGGCTTCCACGCGGGCGACGAGCGGGCTGGTGCCAGTGGGTTTGGCGAGCGTCGCGATGGGCGACCCGAAGAAGGCCCACCAGACGAAGAGGCCGTGGCCGGCAGGCTGCGTGGAGCGCCACGTGGTCTCCGCCCACAGGCCGGCGAGCTCCTTCGTGGGTCCCACGGACCAGTCGAGGCGGAACCGGTCGAGGTCGGGGGAAACGTTGTAGTAGAGCGGCCCGCACGCGGCGACAAAGTTTTCGGTCCCGCCCGGGTCGAGGGGATGGCGCGCGTTGACGCCGCAGCCGATGAACCCTTCCTGCCGGATGGTCTTGTGGGACGGCTCCTCGACGGCCAGGGGGGTCAGCGCGAAGCTGACCTTCGCGATCTGGCCGACCTCGACGTCCACGGCGCGGGCGCCGGCTTCGTAGCCGATTTTCCCCGCGACGACCCTGAAGCGGCCCGGCGGGACCCCGGAGAACGCGAAACGGCCCGCGTCGTCCGTCTTCGTGGTTCGGTCGAGGTCGTCGAGCGCGACCTCGGCGTCCCGGATCGGTGTCAGCGCGTCGTCCGTGACGGTGCCTTCGATTCCCCCGCTCCGTTCGTCGACGGCGGCTTCCGTGGCGGGAACGCCCTCGGCCGGTTTGGCGGGACCCGGCATGTCCTCGCCGACGCAGCCCGCCAGGAGGACCGCAAGAAGCGAGCCTACGGCGACGAGGCGCCATCGCCGCTTCCGCCCTGAAACCCCAACCATGCTCCTCCGTCCGCCATGGGCCTCAGGACGTTCGAAACGGCGGCCATCCTGGTCCTTGGCTGGCGAGGCCGACGGCCTACTCAAGCGTGGTGGATAGATTGGAAACGGGCCTTCTCAGCCGCCTTCGCGTGCGTTTCCCGATGGGGAGTCAAGCCCCCGACGCGTCGGGCCGGTCGCGGACCCGGCGGCTCGCCCCTGTCGCGAGACGTGAGGCGCTTGTCGCCCTGTTCCAGGAAGCCAGTTTCCGCAATCATAGCCTTGGCGCCATTCACGAAGTGGGTCTGTCCCGGTCTGAACCGGAGTCTCGCGGTCCCGTAAGGCTTGCGTCGATGGAGTTCGGAATCGCGAGGAAAGGGGGCCGCCGTTCCTAGGAACGCCCCGCGACCGCCCCACATCAATCGTCGCTGATTGCGCAGGCGACGGACGCGGCCTCGCCATTGTCGTCGTCACAATTTGGCAGCCCAGTGGCAGGATAGTCCAACTCGGCGATGGCTGTCCCGGCATCGCTGTGCTCGACGTAACCAAAGCAGGCCAAGGAATTGGGATGGTCGTACAACAAACTCGTGTCGCGATGATCTAGGGCCATGGAAATCCGAATATGGCCGTCGGTCGCCCAATGGGCAAAGGCGTCCCTGTAGGCGAAGTCTTCTCCGGGGACGACGTGAACCCCGAACGCGTCGCTTCCCACGCTCGCATAGTAGCCCGCCCCGTCGTCCCAACCATTGTCGCAGGCTTCGTCGCCGACGCCCCAGCCGGAAGGATACTCAGCCGGATCGACCGACATCCTGGTCCAGTACTGGTTCTCGCCTAAGTTGTCCCCGTAGTCCCAAGGGCGCTCGGCCGCCGCGGAAAAGCAGCGACCACCGTAGCCGGCAGTCGCGTCCGACACCAGCGCGTTGACGCTGTTCCGCTCGCAAGCCACCAAGCCCTCGTCAAAAAGCATCTCGCCCACAATCGGCGTCTCGCAGAGGTTGAATTCTTCCCTCTCCACGAGGATACCCTCGACGGCGAACGAGCAAGCATCGCCGTCACCATCCGTGAGGTCAAGGTCATAGTCATCGATCCACCACACCGTCTCGCAATTTCCGCCCGCCAAGCTATCGAGGCATGCTTCAGAAGCACCTTCAAGCGCGCCATCGTCCCCGGCGATATCTTCAACCGCTTCGGTCGGGACGACTAGCATGGTGCCGAGCCACCATGCGCCGTTGCTAACGACAACGGCGCCTCCAATACCCGTCTGCGATATTTCCGTCATGAGGCTGGACAGCGCAATGTCCCCGTCCGCCTCATCGATGTGGTAGGCGGAGGCTGGAACCATAGTTGCAAGGAGGGCGACAACCGCGAGCGTTGCAATCCGGGGGCCAACCATGAGAATCGCTATCCTGAGACGAGCAGTCGCGTAGAGTCGATTTGCGGACACGACGGAAACGCCACGCCAAAGCGTTACCGATTCGACCACTGCCTTTTTCAAGATGGCCGAGCCGATTGCCCCTCTAAGTCACGGGTCCGCGCCCGGCGTCGATTGGACACGTCAAGGGTTGAACGTTCGGCCCCTGGACCAAACTGGTCGCCATCAGCGGAGTCGCATCCGACTTCGACGAGCCAAGGACACGGCCAAGCACGCCTTAACCCAATCGACCGACGCGCTCTGATTCGTCCGATGCTGCCTTCGGCGCATCCCACGACGCCCCGAAGTCTTGTGGCTTGCCGAGACCAACGTGAGGCGGGAAGGATGGTTCCATCAGCGGGTCATCGTTCAGTTCGACGGGGAGACCTGGCTGGGATCGCGCGGGACGAACTGGGCGGAATAGAGGAAGAGCTCCATCCAGTGGTGGACCTCCTCGCCTTTTCGCGTGAGGCGGAGCGAGGGCCCGGCGGCCTCGACGAGGCCGGCCCGGACGAGTTCCCCCAGCCGGTCGAGGAGGAAGTGGGTGAACTGGACCGAGCTGGACGGGACGCTCGTGGCGATCTTGTACCACCGCCGCTCCACGAAACGGTCCCGTTGCGCGCGGAACACGGCAAGGAACTGGTCCCGGCCGAAGGGGTTCGTGCCGAAGGCGTCGACAAGCCGGAACACGTCGTAGGCGAGCGTCACGCGTTCGCCCAGGAGCCGCCGCAGGCCGTCGTAGGACCGCCGCGTGCTCGGGTCGATGGTCTCGTTCCACTGGTACGTGATGGATCGGCGCAGGCCTCGTCCCGTCTGGATGAGGGCCGTCCCGTGGTTGAGGTTCTCGAGGCGGGTCCGGACGAAGTAGCTCGAGATGTCGTAGAAGTCGGTGAACTGCCGCCCGCCGCGCTGCGCGAGCGTCAGTAGGCGGTGGATGCGCCGGGCGGAGAAGGAGCGGCGGGTGGAGGAGTCGGAAGGGGGGGCGTTCGCGGGCCGGCCGGCCGACCCGTAGACGTACAGCTTGAGGAAGGCGTAGAGCGAGAACTCAATCGCCTGCGGATCGGTCGTCACGGCCGAACGAATCGTCTGGTCCCCAGGCACACACGCTACCCCGCGCAAGGAGAGGTCCTTCGCCGACGTCGGGCCGGCGCGTGGTTGGTGGCTTGCCCCAATTCGGACAAGAGCAACCCCCCCTTGACTAGAATATGAAGCCGAGGCATGGGACAAGCCACTTCTGGCTGTTTTGGGTACGCTGACGGCATCAATTGTGGATAGGTCAGAAACATGTTCACTCGCGGCGACGGCCTCCGAAATCCGGAGGCGGCTCCCGGGCGGTCCAGCCGCCCTCCTGGCGCACGCGGAAGCCCGCCCGAGGCGCGGGAGCTTTGAGCTCCTCCCGGGCGCCGCCGTCCCAATACGCCGGCCCCTAGGCGTCCCCGACGCGCCCGCACAAAACCTCAGCGCGGCGGGGTCGCGCCGCCGCCCGTGAAGCAAGATTCGAGGCGCTTGGCCGCAGCCCCTCGCCGTGACGCGGCGGACAGACGAACATCACGCTAGGGTGCACCGCAAGAAATACGCCGTCTCAGGGCTCGAGAGTGCCTTCACGCAAGCGACAGCCGCTACGCCAAGCGAGTTCCATCAAGGAACATCCGGAGGTTCAAGGCCGACGCCGACTCCGCAAGAGCAACCACATCTGACGCGAGCTTCGCAACCGCATGAAGATCTTGGCCCGTCCCGAAATCCTTGACGAGCAGGGCGACTTTTGCAGGCTTCCCCTTTAGCACAAAATCGAAGAACAGCATGTCCATGAAGCGAGGAATCTGGGCTGCGGCCGCCGGATTCGCCATGAGCCGGGCAATGAGTTCTGCCAAGGCTGAGCTGACGTATTCGGGCTCGGGGAGAAAGGACTGGATGCTGGCTTGCCGTTTCGTAATTCCTGCCTGTTCCGCTTCCTGCCTAATCATGGCCTGAACTTGATCGACAAGCGCCTTGTGACGCCGCTCCATCAGCTCGCCGCCGTGCCACTCCGTCACAACTTGGGTTATGAACTCCTTCCGGTCGGCCGGATTGAAAGCAAACATTCGTGATGCGATTCCGACAATCGCGACTCCAACAAGCGGCAGCACATGGGCCAAAAAGCATTCGCGAGCGGGCGTCGAAAGCCCCGCATTATCCCGGATTCCTCGCAACACGGACAGCGTTCGTTTCAGC
>JACPAO010000121.1:9003-16002 GCA_016180755.1 Methanobacteriota archaeon | reverse complement strand
GAGGAATCCTTTACTTCGGCGAATGCCTCCTCCAGTTTCTGGTCCATCTCGGGGGCAAACGGCCCTCGCCAATTGTTCTCGGGGACAACTGCTGACTCCCACGCCGACAAGCGCCGCCCGTCTATCACTTGAATCCCGAGCCGCGGGGCCACTCGCTTTGCCAGGTTCTCCGGCCGATCGACGACAAGGTAAGAGCGGGCGGCGCCAAGGAGCTGCATGAGTCCGGCGAGCTTGAGCGTGCCATCAAGCCCATTGAAGTTTCGGCCCGATTTGCATTCGGTCAGTACCGTCTCGCGGCCGAGCCCCTCCGAAAAGCGGACGCCCAGGACGTCGATGTCCGTGACGTCTCGGCGCTGGAGTTGGTGACCCGACCCAACCATGTGGGTTGAAATCGCTATTTCTCGTCGCACAAAGAATCCCTGGTACCACAACAAGCGGTGAAACCGACGTTTCAGGTCGGAATCTTGGTCAGTACTCGTCATGGCGTTCACCTCGGATAATCTCGAGAAGACGCATTTGTCCAGCTGCGATCGGTGACGAAAGCGAGTTGCGAATTCGAGCATGCTCGGGTCCAGAAAACGAAGTGCCGGATCCTACAAGTGTTTCGGCATCGGCAGGGTCCAAACTTCCTGTGCCTACTTCCGGGTCGGAGATTGCCTCAATCGCAAGGCGAACGATCTGCTCGTTTTCCGGCGTTCGATTGAACTGGAACGTGTAGCGTTCGCCGTACGCCCGGGCCGCGGTTCCGAGCCAAGGCTCGAGGATTGCGTACTGGTCCTTGATGTCCCTCTGAGGTTTCTTGCCGATATAGCCGTTATCCAGAAGCGACCGAAGAATGACAGCCGGGTACTTGATTCGAGTCTTCGCCCCGTAGTGTTCGCCTTGGCGTACGCAGGAGATGATCTGCTTGACTCGGTCAAAGGCGTCGCCACGGACCTCGCCCTCGAGGGGAATCCTGAGTTTCCTGGATGGAAGGAACACGAACTCGTGAGGTCCGGCGGCAACGGTGTCTATCCTGGTTCGCGAAATGAGCCCGCTTTGCGTCGCCTGCGCCACAATTGAATCGATGTTTCGCGCGCCAATCCTTGCCTTTAGTAGTTCTAGTGGAACGCCAGGGTGTCTCGAAACGGTCGTGGCCAAAAGATTTACCGAATGGCGATCTACTTCGGGCAGTTCGGCGATTGTCTTCAGGGCGTCGATGCTCGGCGTGTTCCAAAGATAGGGGCTGAACACGACCTGTTGGGAGCCGAACCTGTACTCATCCAGGAATCTGGCGGCCTTCCCTTGCTCGATGGCAATCCCGAGGTCCTCCTCCTTGGTTTGCGAGAGCGAGAGCAGGTCTTCCCGTGGCATCGGGCATCGGGCGACTTCGCTCAGGGACGAAACCCCCGCAATTTCAATCGGCCGAGGTTCGCGCTCGAGAAAGAGCTTGCCCGCCTGGCCGAAGGCGTCACCCACAATCGGCACGTTCACTCTAAGTCGGTTGATTCGCCCATCGGGTCCCTTTTGGGGGTCAATCCAGCCCAGCTCTTCCATGACGGCAATCGCCGTATTCTTCGTCTCGGCTGGCTTGAGCCCGAGGCGCGTGCCAACGGCCATGACGCTATCGAGTGAAAGTGTTTCATTTCCTTTGATCGCATGGGCCAGGCGAAGGGCGCCGCCAACTTCATCGGCGTGCGGATAGTAAAAGTGCGGACTGGTCACCGTGACTTCCTGGAGGCATTTGTGTACGTCGGCTATTCGCAGGCCGGCGTCCCTTGCGGAAAGGCTCAGATAGCGTTCCTCCTTCCAACGGGGGGCGACTGGCCTCTTCCGACCGGCCCTTCGAACGCTTGTGGTCGCGCATCCGTCAACCTCTTACCCATGGCGGGACCAAGAGGCCGCGTTAAGGCCACGGTTGTCGGCAGAGCGCCATGTTTCCCCCGCATCGACCGCTCTCTCCTCTTGCAAGAATGATGCTCCGGCCGCCAACCTGGACATTCGAGGAGCCGGTCTACGATCCCAGCACGATGCTGATCGACAGGTTGGCCTCGTCCGCCATCTCCACGGCGCGCGCGACGGTCGTCCCCGCCACGAATCCGGAACCTACGACGAGGTGGGTGAGGACGCCCACGGCGCCCCCCCCGTGCACGCCATCCGCGTCCCGTTCGCACGCGTTCACGGCCGCCCCCGAGTCCCCGAAGGCGGACGGAGCGTCCATGAGGAAGACGTCCGAGTCGGACGTGACGCCGAGGCCGAGGCGGCCCATCGTCTCCCAGCGCTCCCCGAACGCGACGGAGTTGCCGTAGAAGCAAGCGATGGTCCCCAGACCGAGCGTCTGCGATGCCGCCGTCGGGCCGTGCCAGACGGGCATGGTCGGCCGGATCTGCGAAACAAGGTCCGAGGGAATCCGGACGAGCCCGAAGTCGTTGCCCACGTCGCCCCCCGTCCCCGTCTGGCGTGCGTAGACGACGGGGCCGAGAGTCTCGAGGTTTCCAGTCCTTGAGAAGCCCGTCTGGCCGCCGTGAAGGCAATCGCTCACGCAGACCTGCACTGTCGTCAAGGCGGCGTCGTAGTCCGCGTCGGAGCCGTGGGTGGACGTCTTCCCTTCGGGTAAGAAGCAGTGCCCCGCGGCGCCGAGGTAGCGTCGGTTGTTCTGGGCCCACACGTAGTTGGCCGTGCAGCCGAACGTGCCGTCGGGCCGGTCGATGATGAGGTGGGAGCCGGGGCCGATGCCGGTAGCCTGCTCGGGGGAAGGGAGGTGGACGGCATCCGGTCCCGCCTGGGACCCTGTCAGCGGGGCCATCAACGGGACCGGCTGCGCGTCGCCAATCAAGTGATCCCTCTGACTTGCGGGCGTGGCAGCGGCGAGGGTTGGGATGCAGGACAGTCCGAGGTAGGCCAATCCAACGATGATTGCCAAGGTTGGCCGCGACGGGGAGGATGGATGGTTCATGCTTCGCTCCAATCCTCGCATGGGCGCGCCCCCCAATTCAATTTTGTATAGGAATGAAACGCGCTGGCGGGCCCGTGTTGGAGAAAACGGCCAGTTGGTTTGACTGGGACCATATGGAATCGGCGTTGACGTATCCCCGATACGCTACGAGCCGCGCGTCCACGTTATGGGGACGCCCGTCATACTCGTACCGGCTGGGTTGAAATCAGAGTATAGTCGGGTGATGGGCGGCATCACGAGCCCGACCGGCTCATGTTGGGGCGCGTTCACCGCCCGCAGGTTCGGCTTGACGCTGATTCTGGCGGTCGCCGGCAACTGGGATTCGTCTTGGCCCTTGTCTTGGCCGGCGGGGGTTGGGGTGGTGAAGCGGATGCGGGCCGTGCATTGAGGATCGAAGAGGCCACTGTATTCGCAAGGCTCTCCGACGGCCTTGTAGTCCCCCTGGTTGTCAGGCGCCTCGAACCGGACCTGACGTAAGTAGCCCCCTTGGCCGGTCGTGAGGACCGTCATGTCGCTCACGGTGCAATGGTATTCCCACTCCACGTAAGTGGACGACGTGTCGCCTTGGGCGATATCTTGAGTCAGAAGGAGGATGACCAAGACTAGGATAACCACGATGACCCAGCCGTCCTCTTCCAGGGTGCCAACAGGCGTCGTGATGGGCGAGCTAGGACCAAAACCCTCGGTCGCCCCGTTGTGCGGGACGACGTTATAGGTTCCCGCGCATTGGGCGGCATTGATCATTCCAGTCATGCTGGTAATCTCAGGGTTCCCGGACCTGGGATCCGGCACGCATGCCGGGGGATTCTCCGTGCAAATCAGAGGGTCATCGGCGACCGCCGCCGGGGACCCAGCGAAGGCCACTCCAAACAGGGACGCGGCAACCAGCAGGCCGGCTCTCAAACCCATGCTCTCCACCTACTTTGTCGGGCGCACGCTCGCCCGCCGGAACCGGATGGCGGCCGTGCCATTTGTCCGCATTGGCTAGGTTCGCCACCTTGAGAAGAGGCTTTTTGGTTGTATCGGAACGCAACACGCGCTTGCCCGCGCCCGCGGACCTCCACAACGCATGTGCGTTGCCGGCCTGCACCCGTGTGTGCCAGGTGCGCGGCACCTCGGTCCGACGACCGCCATGAAGCCAAGCCCTGCCGCCTGGCTCGGCCGGGCCGACAGGACGCGCGCCTTCCGTCGGCACCGCCGATGGCCGCTCTCGAGCATGCCACTTCCACCACGACTGGGAACTTCGCTTCGTCGCGCGCGCCCCGGCGCTCCGGGGTCGTGAGACGTTGGGCTTTGTGCGGAAGGAGCGTTGACGCAACTTGTCCGCGACGGCGGAGACCTTTCGCCAGCAAGACAGAACTCCGGTTCAGCATGACGACGCCGCGCCACCTCCCGCGCCGACTCGCGGACGCGCGACCCAAAAGGCATCATGTCGCCGCAATGCTTCAGGAAGATGTTCGCATTACCGAGGAGTTCGCCGTCGACGGGAAACGGCCGCCGACTACCACGCTTCACTGCGGAGCCATCGGCGAGGGGGGCGGAACAGGGGAGGGCGCCGACTGGTCCAATCAAACTCGGCCGAAAGGGCAATCAGGTGGCGAGCACGACGCCGACCCTTGATCCAGATGCGGTTCGTCGTTCGGAGCCGTGGCGGCTGATGGCACTGACCGGGCGACCCCTTGCTTACGACCTGCGTTTCCCATGCTCGGAGGCCGCATCGTGCTCGCGGGCCCCTTGCCCGGAATCGCGGAACAGCCCGCTGCTTCGCGTCGCGAGGCGGCCACCCGGCCCAAGCCGCCGCCAAGCCACGGTCCCCAAGAGTAGGACGATGCCGGCCGCAAGTAGCCCAACCTGCGAAGCGTGCCAGCCTCTATCGTCCCCTGCGGCCCCGCCGGCCTGAATGACAAGGTTTTGCGGGAGCGTGGCCAGGAAGGCCCGATCGACCGCGCCGCCGGAAGGGTGCGACGCGTCATACGAAAATGGGCCCAGGTACGTGGCCGATGTCTCGCCACCTTCATACGTCGCGAAGGAAATGGGCACCGGCGAACTCGCCGACGTCGCGTTTGCGAGAGGGTGCTCCGGATCTCCCGATCCGAAGACGCGAATCGTCCAGCCGGGTAATATCTGACCGGAACCATCGACGACCTTCGCTCGGACGTAGGCAAAGTGGCTTACGGCTCCCAGTAGGTTCTTGGTCCTTGCCTCCCGGTTTCCAAAGCTGGTCGTCCCGAGGTCGATCCGAAGGTCGCCACCGCCGCCCGATATCCCGTAGCCGAAGTTCGTCTCGAAAACGGAATTGGTGACATTCGCGTACCGCGACGAGACCTGCATCCCGTTCGACGCGTGCTTCCGGACCCGAACGTCGTCAAGAACGATTTCATCCGCGGAAAAAATGTCCAGGCCGCTTTGCGCCGACGGCAACAATCCCTCAAAGGTGACGTTTCGGAAACTCATGCGGGGTTGACCTCGCCCTGGTATTGGGGAAGCAGAAGCCCCATCCACCGTGTAGTTGGAGAACACCGAATCTCTTACGTCGATGTGCGCTCCCCCGGTGGCTGAAACGGCGATCCCGTTTCCGAAAACGGTCGCATTCTTGACTCGCAAGGCGCAAGAGTTTATCATCATCGCAGTGGAATGCCCAACAACCTGTAGCCCCGCGACTTCGATGTCGCACGTGTCCTTGCCTGTAATCGCGAACATCGTACTATTCACGATGCGGACATCTCGCAGAACAGCCCGCCCCTTCACGCCTACCGCGATTTCATGGTTGGAATCAAGGGTGCCCGATTGCAGGTGCAGCGTTCCATTGGTTCCAACCACGATGCCTGCCCGGCCGCCAGCGATGTCGATGTCCGTCAAGTCGCCACGGTGGTTGATCTGAAGTCCACCCCGGCCACTCGTGACCGACGCAAGCCCGGTTCCCGCCAGGCCATCGATTCTCGAACGTGGAAGGCCTTGCGAAGTCATTGTGCCGTCGACCTGAATCCAGAACGCCGAGTCGAATTTCGCGGGCTCGAGCCTCGCTGGGGCGCCGCCGTACGGCGCGAGCCTTAGCGTTCCCCCCGAGTCCACCAGGATAGGCCGTTGCAAGTGGATAATGGACCCCTCGATTCGAAGCGTTCCGCCCCGCTTTACATGCAGGGCCCCCGCGAGAACGATGTCCTGTGACCGCCAAGTTACGTCGCCGGTAATTTGGACCTCGCTTTCAGCTTCACTGGCTTCGCCGCTCGCCAGGAAAATCGTTCCCGCAAGTCCAAACACGGCGGCGAGGACGAACGCGTGCGCCGCCCTGCGATTTCTAGCGCCGACAACCATGGGCATGACCTCAAATCTCGAGCGCAGTTCTCGCACCTATTCAAGTTTCCTGTCAGATTGCGCCACGCAGTCAACGCGCCACGGATTCGCCAATCCGCTAGTCAAACGAAGCGTCGGAAGAGTTTCGCGAAGGGAAGAGAACGCCCGGGGGCTGCCCTGCCCCCGGGCATGTTTTCACGGACTAGGCGTTGGCCGTGTCGTTGATGCACATGACCGAATCCGAGACCTGCGTGCCCTCAGCGCCGCCCGCGCCGTTGCGGCATTCGTACGGGGTGTTCGGGGCACCGCCTTGAACATGCACGTCCTCGCCGAAGCAGCCGAGCGGCCGCACGTGGTCAATCGCGTCGCCGTCGTCCTCGGTCGTGTCCATGAAGTACGTGATGTGGCCGCTGGCCTTCCAGAACGCAAACAAGGTCCGGTACCAGAAGCTCTCGCCCGAGTTGACGTCAGACGTGGCCATGTCGTCTCCGACGCGGGCCCTGTAGTCTGCGCTGACGGTGTTGGAGGCGGCGTTGCCGACCCAGTCATGCTCAGGCGCTGAGGCGCCTGGTTGGGTCTGTCCATTGGCGCACCCGGAAGCGCTCGACGGGGACCAGACTTCCATCTCAGTCCACCGGGTGGAATCGGCGGCGGAGGCTCCAAAGTCGTCGGCGGGCTGGTTGTCGTCTGCCGAGGTGCAGCGGCCACCGTAACCCGCGTTGGCATCGCTGCCAATGAAGTCGTCGTTTTCGCAGATCACGATGCCGAAG
>JACPAO010000121.1:0-8998 GCA_016180755.1 Methanobacteriota archaeon | reverse complement strand
AAGCCGAAAAGCACGGGGCCAAAGAAAACATCCTCGCAGATGGCGTCTTCGGCTGGCTCATCCACGTTGTTCGCCTCCATCGCATTGGAGCACTCGTCTTCGGCGCCGTCCGGCGCGGGGTCGACCGCGCAGGTGCCATCGTCGCCAGCCGCGTTCCCCGGCCCGTCGACGTCATCAAGGCATCGGCCTTGAAGATCCGTAGGGGTGGCGATGAATACGGTGTTGCCAATCCAGAAGTGCTTGCTGGTGACCGTGTCGGTTCCACTGTTCACCGCGTTGACCACGGTTGTGACAGCCACATCCGTGTTCGCACTCGTACCAACGATGTGGTACGCCGATACAGGCAGTCCCATGCCGATGAGCGCCAAGCCCATCAAACCTACAACGATTCCGGTTCGCATTTTTTTCAGCTCCTTCGTCGCCCACGACGCGTGGGCGTTGAGAGCAGAATAGCAGGGGCCAACACTCCCTTTCTGGACGTGTCGGTTACACTTGCCGAGACCGAGCCCGCCGCGTACCTCATCCATCCAGAATTCATATGTACGCTGCGGCCTCGTGCGTGCCATTTGCTATCACACGTCGGACGTACAGGGGCGTCCTCCGCCTCGTTGTCAGTGATTCAACGATTCTGACTCCCGGCGCGACATGGAAAGGCGCGACAGCATTGCCGCGAAGAGGCCGGCCAAGAGCATAAACCCAACTAACACCCCAATCGTGGGCAGTCTTGCCTCCAGGCTCAACGGCCATCGGTCAGAAATGCTCGACGCGACCAGCATTGGTGCGGCCATGGTGAACGCCGCGAGAGCTGCCGCGGCTGCGCCAACCAACGCGATGCGGCGGGACGCGGCCCCGCGGCCGCCCGAGGGAATGTCCGAGCCCTGGAGTCTGCCTCGGATCTCGAACCGAGCTAGCTCGTAGGCGACAAGCAACATCGCGAGCGCGATCACCAATGCGACGCCGGGACCGAACCCAGGCGAAAATTGGATACCAAACACTGTGAACGCGCCGCCCGGCAGCGCCGCGTCAGTCCAAACGAGACTGTTGCGCCGAAGCCCGGCCCAAAGACCGGCCAATCCCACGCCGACGCCTAGGGCGGCCCACCCGATGCCCGCCGAGTCATTGGCAACGATGGCAACGGCACACCCAACCACCCACAGCGGGAGGGCAACGAACCGCCAAGCCGGACGCCTCATGGCTGCACCTCCAGTTCACGCGCCCGCTCCCCGGCCATGAGGGCGTCGGGCTCCTCATGAATGCGGACCCCCAGGGCACGTATCGCCTCCTTGGAGGCTTCCCGATCCGACCTCCACCGAGCCGTCGCGTCGTCCTCCTGGTAGACCGATGGTGCCCGCGCGACGAAGGCGCTCACGATGGCCTCGCGGGCCCGCAGGGCCGTCACGGCCTCCGCGACCGAGGCGTCGCCAGAAAGAGGGGAGATGATGACCACGGGCGACCGGCGCCCGATGCGCGGGAGAACGCTCTTAGTCGCGGCCGCAAGCGGCGTGTCGCCGGCCGGCTCGACGCCGACGACGAGATCCAGCACGCCCTGCATGCGGCGGGACGCGCCCGTGTGGCGGTCTTCGTGAATCGACTCGCCGTAGGCCACGAGACGCACCTCGTCGCGAATCCGAAGGTGCGCCTCGGCCAACGCCACGGCGGCCCGGCATCCCTGCGCGAAAGGCGACAGGTGCCTTTGGCCGATTCGGGTCGCGCGGCGGACGTCGAGCAAGATGGTCAGGACCGTGTGGTTCTCCTTCTCCCGCTGGTTAACGATGAAGGTCCCCAGCCGCGCGCTGGCCTTCCAGTTGATCTCTCTCGGCCGATCCCCCACGTGGTAGTCGCGAAGCGCAAAGAACTCGAAACCGTCTCCCGGCTGAGAAATCTCGTACGCGCCGAGCAGCGATCGCACTTGGCGTGATCGAATCAGGAAGTCCTGGTCGGCTGGCCGCCGAGGGTAGACCCGGATCTCGAGATTC
The DNA here is from genome assembly GCA_016180755.1 of Methanobacteriota archaeon. Taxonomy (GTDB): domain Archaea; phylum Thermoplasmatota; class E2; order JACPAO01; family JACPAO01; genus JACPAO01. The sequence continues at coordinate 7,022 of JACPAO010000121.1, read as the reverse complement.
CGGCCTAGCCGCGCCGTCGAGGCGGCGAAGCCGAACGGATCCCCGGCCCGGGCTTCCATGGGTCCGAGCCTTTGAAGGCCGAAGAGAGGAAAGCGGAGCGTCGTCGTGATGCGCGTGGCCTCCGTCGACGTGAGGAGCAGGCCCGCCGTTTGGCCTTCCGCCACCGCCATGTCAGGAAGGTTCACCCTCCACTCGACCAGGCGTCCCGGCCGGGTTGACGTCACGACCGTGGTTAGGGAAACGGCGTCATCCTCCATGGGGTCGCTCCGATCGGTCACGAACCTCACCGACGCGAACCGGTCACGCGGCGCCGCGGCCCCGAGCGCCACGACCAGCCCCAATGCCAGCCCGTACGCCGCCAAGCCGTAGGACTCCAAGGCCACCGCGGCCAGGAGGAGCGCCCCCGACGTCGCCATGAGGGCCCACGCATGCCCGAGGAGCCGCCGCCGCACAACGTCCGTCATAGTTTGGGTACCGGGACGGAACGCGAGATCTCGTCCAACACTTGCTCTGTCTTGACGCCCCGAATGCGAGGCTCGGGGCGAAGGATCAGTCGGTGGGCCAGCACGGGCCGAATCAGGAAACGGATGTCGTCGGGAACCACGAAGTTGCGTCCCTGCAGCGCCGCGCGGGCCTTAGCGAGCTTGAGCAGTGCGAGCGAACCGCGCGGGCTCGCGCCCGCGAGTAAGTCCGGGTGGTGTCGCGTGGCAGTCACAAGGGACGCGACATATCGAACCAGGACCGGTTCCACCCGCACGTACTCGACCGTTCGCTGCAACGAGACCAACTTCTCCGGAGTGGTCGCCGGTCGAACGTCAAAATCGTCCTTCATGCGTGAGTTCCGGCGGTTTAGGATTTCCTCCTCCTCTGAAGCACTGGGGTAGCCGACGGTCGTCTTGATCATGAAACGGTCGAGCTGGGCCTCGGGAAGCGCGTACGTCCCTTCCTGCTCGACAGGGTTCTGGGTGGCCTGTTTCTCGGCCATCGCCTCGAGGAGCGCCGACTGGGTCTTGGGCGAGGCCCGGTTGATTTCATCCGCAAGCAAGAAGTTCGTGAAGATCGGCCCCTCGTGGAATTTGAAGGTCCCTTGCTTCTGGTCCAAGATGTACGTGCCCGTGATGTCGGCGGGGAGGAGGTCAGGCGTGAACTGGACGCGTTTGAAAGTCGTTCCGCTCGCCCGCGCGAACGTCGACGCCATGACCGACTTCGCGAGCCCCGGCATGTCTTCGAACAGGATGTGGGCGCCCTCCGTGAGGATCGCTGCGGCGACAAGGTCGAGGACCTGCCGCTTGCCGACGATTACCTTCGAAACCTCTTCCAGAAGGTGCGTTATGGGTTCTCTCACGGGGGCTCCGATTTCCGGGCTCGTGCCATCGGAGTTGGCGGTCGTGCTTTTCTGGGCGAGTACTTGCGTGGTTGTTTTCATTGAGAGGTGCCTCCCATTGGTGAGCCGTTCGAGGGTGAATCGCGACGCGACGGCGCGACGGTCAGGGGCGGGGCGGGATCGACGGGTATTGAGGACCGATGTGGCTGGTAAGGCGTCCACCGGGGTAGGACGACCCGGATTAGGCCAAGAGCGGCCACGAGGATTCCGGCGGTTATGACGCCAACGATGACGCCCAACTGGCGAGCCGCCGCCGTTGCGCGTAGGACTGGGACGAGATAGGGCTCGGCCCCCGTGAGGCCGTGCATGGATTCGTCGAGAACGAATTCTCCTCTTTCTGGAAGCAACAGCCTGGAAACGCTTTGGACGAAGGCCACGTTGCCGGAGTGGCCGCGGGCCATGTTGCGGTTCCGCAGCACGGAGTCGTCGGCGGACACGATCAGGCGGCCGCCGCCTGCCAAATGGCGGACCGCCAGGACCGGATGCGGCCCGGGCTCGTCCCAGCGGTCCACGGAGCCGTTCCCGTCGATGTCGAGGTGGGCGTCGCGCGACTCCAGCAGCACGCTCCAGGCCTGCGGGTCTTCGATGTAGACGCGTCCCGATGCATCCGCCAGGATTGGTTCGATCCCGCCGGAGGGGGTGGGGGCCCCGAGCCGTACGAGGGACGGCGTGGCAGATGTTGGATCCAAGAGGCGCCGGTCAGAGATCGCGACTCCATGGGGCGCGAGCCACGTGTTCAGAACTCCGGAGGGATCCGCGACCCAAGCGGTTCCACCCGCCGAGAGGAATCGTGCATAACTTCTATCCTCGCCGTCGGTTAGCTGGCGCGAGGGCGACAATAGAACCACGACGGCGGATGCCGGCGTTGCGATGTCGTCCAACATGCTACCCGAGGAGACAATGGCACGAACGTCGTTGCCCATCTCTTGGAGGGTCCGGACATATTGGGTCGTGTTGCCCGAACCTTCGCTGAAGCCCGTTGGCTCTGCCGATGAAGGGGTCGGCGCCGCCAAGTGGATTCCGTAGAGGGCAATCGCTACGAATCCGACCATCGCCGCGGCGACCGCTGAATACGTGCGATGCAGCCTCACGGGACCACCGTACCGCCGTCAGAGCCTGAGGGGGGGACCTCGACGTGGCTCTCGATCGCGTGAATGACGCGGCGAAGCGCAAGTCGTGCCCAACGGGCGTGGCCCGCGTCGAGTTCCATGCCCCCGTACCGTCCGGCCTCGAACAAGCGTACGAGGTCGATGGCGGCGTCCGTCGGCAGGGCCACTCGCGTTGCCAATTCCTGCACAAACTCTCTCACGGATTCGGAAGGACGCTCCCGGAACCCCTGCCCGGCCAGATGAACCGTGAGACGCCGATACGCGAGAAGGACGGCGGCCGACCATGGGTTGCCGGCGCTAATGCTTCGCTCTGCCGCGTGGAGGATGGACAAGACGCTGGCCCGGCGACGCAAGAGGACTCGCGCGACCAAAATGCCCCCCACCAGCATCACGAGCGCAGCAAAGGCCATCACAAGGCCGGTCGCCCGCGACCCGCTCGGTGCGGCCGAAGCCTTGATTTGCAAGGGGTCCGACGTCGCCGATTGGGCCGCCAGGAACTCTTCGCCAGGGAAGAAGGCGACGACGCTTCCGGCGCCAGCGACCGGGGAGGCGAGAATGGCCGTGCCATTGCCGTCGGGCCCGGTGGTCACGATGGCCGCGATGGATTGATGGCTCATTCGGACCCCGACGGTTCGGCCCACGAGGGGAACGCCTTGGGAGTCCGTAAGTCGGATACGCACTTCGAAGGCCTGGTCCGCGACGACGTCGCGCGGCAGGGGCCCAATGGCCAGCCGTGCGCCCTCCTTGATCACGATCTGACGAAGCGCGGCCGCTTCCAGAAGGAATTCGCCGCCCGGATAAGCGACTTCGAGCGACGAGTTCCCAAGGGGTGCCTCGCGGGGAACCTCCATCAACACCTCTTCTCCATCCGTCGACGCCGTCTCCACCGTCGTCCCCAGGAGGCTGAACGACAGCGTCTCACCCAGCAATCGTCGATCGGTGTCATCGAGCAGTACCGTCCGAATCCGCAAGGGTGCCCCTCTTCCTGCCTCGGAATCGACTGACATGATAATCCTGGTCGGCACTCGGAGGGGCACGGTCGCCTGGTCCGTCGCCGGGCCTTGGAGGGTTGAGCCCGCGAAGGCGGCTTGGATCGTGATTGCCTGGCCGACCGTTGGCGGGTTGAAGGCGAACGTCGGGGCGGCGCGACCCGTCGGATCCGTCGTGGAGACAACGTGACCGCCCGTGCTCGACGTGAACGTGACCTGGGCGTTCGTGAGGGGGACATCGTCGGGGCCCCTGAGGGTCGCCACCAGGGTGTTGTTTCCGCGCAGCAAGGCCGAAGGCGGCGCCAAAACAAGGACGGTTGGGGCGCCCACATGCAGGGTGGTCGTCGTGAAAGACGGTCCGTAGGTGCCGTTCGGTGATCCGTCAAAGGTGGTTTTCACGAGGTGAACCGCGACGGTGGAGTTCCCAGGAATCGAATAGCGAAACCCAAAGCCTCCACCGGAGGACGTCAGGGCGGTGCCTTGCCGGTGGCCGTCGACGTCGACGAGGACCCAGTGCCCGGCGACGCCACGGCCCGACACGTCGGTAAGACGGCCCTTGATATCGACGATGCCGCCCTGCCCGCCCTTGACGGGCGGCGTTGTTATCTGTGTGGTGACGACGACTCGAATCTCCCGCGACAAGGCAGCCGGCTCCAGCTCTCCAGTCCGGCCGCCGAATTCGACTTGCATGGACGCTCGGCCCGCCCCAAGGCCCGCAGGGACAAGAAGGACGGTCTCCCATCGGCCGTCCTGACCCGTGGAAGCGATTCCAGCAGGGCTTCCTCCAATCGTGAGGCGTACGGTCTCTCCGGAGACCGGCGAGCCATCGAGAAGGGTTAGCCGACCCAAGACTTTCGAGGCATTACCTTCGCCAATCGAGGCCGGAACGGTGGCTGTAAGCAGGACGCCCGCAACGACCTCAAGGGGGCTGGTGACGGACGCGCCCTGGTAGGCAAGTGTCTCTTCAACGTCGAACGTGACATGGCTCACCGAACCGCCGAAGCCTGTCGGCTGCAGGGCAAAGACGGCGATTCCGGACGCGCCGGACATCGCCTCCCCAGCGAAGGAACCGATGACCGCACGAACGGCGATGCCCTCGACGGGTTGGCCCCGTGATTGGACCAATACGGACGTCGCAAAGACTTCACCGGAACGGACTGGCGCGCCTGGGGCCTCGACGACAAGCGTCAACGGGGCCTGCAATTCGACCGACGCGGGTCCCGCCGGCGCGGCCGGCCCTAGACCGGCGACCGAATCGCCTGAATAGGTGGCGCGGACGATTACCGAGGCGACGCGGGCGGGCGGAATTTGGAACGTGGCGACGGCGGTTCCTGACGCGCCCGTCGTCGGGTTGGTCATACCGATACCGACCGCTTCGACGGCAACGCGCTGGAAGGGTACGCCCGCACCGGACCGATCCACGAGGCTCACGCCAACGGTCAAGGTGCGGCCACCGTCGGTGAACGGGATGGTCTGGGGGGTATCGATGGCCAACGCGGTCCCAGAGGTGATGTGCACCGTCCCGACGCTGTGGCCGGCGGACGCCGTCGCATGATAGGTTTCCGCGCCGATGTCGAGCTCCACGTACTGCGGGTGCGAAGCATTGGGCCGGGTGCCGGAATAGAAGGTGGCGGTCGTCGCGTAGGATCGAATCGTCAGGAGCGGCAACGATCCAACCTCGACGTTCCGAGGGTCGGAAGTCCATTCGACGCGTCCGCTGGACTGTCCCAAGGCGACCACGTCTGGATATGGAACCTCGGCCGCCCCCGATAGGCACAAGCAGCTGCGGATTTCGAAGCGACCGGATGGCCCCGTGAATCCGACGCCCAGTGTGCGGGCGGAGCCAGACGAGTCGACGAGCTCCGCTACGACGGTCCGGTTGGACAGGCCCGGAGCTCCGTCGCAAGGCGTCCCACAAGCGAGGCCGAGTCGGCCACGGACCTGAAACTCCTCCTCCTTGCCCATGCGCAGGAGGCCATCGGGGGCGGTCGCCAAACTCGTATCCACTTCTGAAAACTCCACGGGCGCCCGATCTTGCGCGTCGGGCCTGTCGCCGAAATAGGACCGGGCAGGCCATTCGCTCCGGCAGGGGCGAGGGTCTCCGGCACACTCGCCTTGCCGCTGGCCCGCCACAAGTAGTTCGATTCCCGAGAGGGACGGCGTCAGATCGTAAGGGAGGCGAGGCACACCAGGCGGCAGCAGGTTCCCGTGCGAGGACGCGGGGATCGGGTCCTCCCCTGTATTGTCCAGCAACCCATCGTAGTCCATGTCGCCGTGGCAGCCCTCAGGCGCCAGCGGCGGGGCCCCCCACCACCACACGCCGACACGGGACTCGTCCCACCAAGCCGGCCTCCCACACTCATACCGGGCCATCAGCTCGGATCGGGGAACGTCAGCCCGGCCCGTGTAGTACGCGAGCCACCCGTCAGGGATGCCGTCGCCGGACGTGTCCAATCCACGCGGGTCGCCGCGGTTCGGGGCCTCGCCAAGGAACCGGACCTTTGGTCCCGCCGAGCCGCCCTCGAGCCGCTCGCTTGCGACGCCCCGGGCCAAGAGGTGGGCCACGAGAGGGCCCGTCTCGTCGTCGAGCGTCGACAAGAGGAATTCGACGTCGTCTCCGTCGAGCAGACCGTCCTGGTCGCTGTCGGGGTCGTTCGGATCGGTTCCGAGGCGCAACTCCTCGTCCAAGGGAAGGCGATCGCCGTCGTCGGGTCGGTCCTCCTGAGGGGACGCATCATCGCCAGGCTCCAAAGCTGACAAGCCTTGGACACCCACTTCGACGCCGTCCGCCACGCCCCCCAAGTCGGTGTCCGCGGAGCACGGGCTGGTGCCACTTTCTTGCTCGCCCGCGTTCTCAAGCCCGTCGCCCTCCGGGTCATCGGTCGCATCGGGAGCGATTGGATTTGTGCCGCCCACGCCCGAGCAACGCCCTGCGAAGGCCTCCCAGGCATCCGAGAGGCCGTCGCCGTCGGTATCAAGGAGATACGGGTTGAGACCTAACTGCTCGTCGTCGGCGAATCCGTGTGCCTTGGAACCGCTTGCTTCGGCGACGACGGCCGGCACACGGAAACCGTCGCGCAGAACCTGGATGGTGAGTGGCGGGTCTATCGCGAGCGTTTCGCCGGGCCGTAGTTGGGATCTTGCCGAGGCGGGGGTTCCCAAGACCTCGAAGAACCGGACGTAGTGGAGGTTCGCCTTGACGTGCCCCCCGAGGTCGCCGAGGGGATTGGCGAGCGCTTCGCGGATGGACACGATCTCGACCTCCGTGGGGACAAGCGTTCCCACCTCGTCCGCGGCCTCCTGGTCCCCCCGCACGGCATCGCGGACTCGCAGAGGATAAACGTCGTGCCAGAAAACGGCCCACGACTCGGCCACGCCATCCCCGTTCTCATCGGCGACCCGCGGATTCGTACCCTTGGTCTGTTCCATGAGGTTATTGAACTTGAAGGTGCGGGCCTCCGGGATGCGGTCGGACGGCGGTCCTTGCATCGCCGTCCAAGAAACGATGTCTTCATCGAGATTCCGAAGCCCGTCGCTCTC
>JACPAO010000120.1 GCA_016180755.1 Methanobacteriota archaeon | reverse complement strand
TGTTTGTCGGCATCATCGTCGGGGCGGGATGCACCGAGACGGTCCCCTACGTGATCCCGACCTGGGACGAGGTCCTCAAGGTGTACGCCGAGGCGAAGGGCCCTACCGAACCGTTCCTGAGCCTCAATCCTGACGCAGGGGCCGCGTCGAAGTACGTGGCTTCGACGTCGATGACGGACGGCGTCTCGGCCGGCAACGCGCGCGTCCTCGGGCAGGCGCCCCCGGCACCGTTCGTCTTCACGCTCAGCGAGCCTCTGCCGCAGAACTACTACCTCAACCTCAGTAGCTACCAGGGGGCAGTCGTCTGGTTCAGCGACAGCATGACGGCCGCCGCCAGCATGACGCACCTTCAGCTGCGGGTCGAGATCTTTTCCGGCCCGGACCGCGTCGGCGGGTCCGAGTTCACCTGGACCGGAGGGGAGCAACTGGGAGCCTGGATCCCCTTCTACCTCAAGTACCGCCCCGAGGTCGCCGTGCTCAAGCAGGGGGACCTCCTCAGCCTCAAGATCACGCGGCTCAACGGCGGCTTCGACCTGCAGTTCGGCACGCACGGGAAGGAGCAGAGTTTTCTCGAGTTCCACTACTACAGCTTCGACCCCCTCAGCTCCGCCGTCTACCTCGAGGGCCGCAAGCAGTTCTTCGCGGCCTCGGGCGAGGACACGGGAGGGTTCCTTGCGGCCGTGGAAGAGCTGCGTCGCGAGGGGGCGCTCGAGGGGGACGCTCCGGCAACCTACATCGTCGAGCCCAAAGCCCGCGTGCACCCCGCGGCGGGCCTCGCCCTCGGGCTCCTGGGCGCGCCGCTTCTGGGGATGGCTCCCCGCGTGGGCGCGAGGCGCCTCAGGCGCGGCCTCCTCCTGGCACTCGTGCTCCTTGGGGCGATGTTCTCGGGCTGCCTGAGCACCGAATCGTCCACGCCTCTTTCGACGCCCACCGGCTCCGCGCAACCGCAGCCGACCGCGAGCGTGAGCTACGAGAAGAACGAGACCTTGGCCGAGACGGCCGTCGGCGCGGTCCGAGGTTGGGTCCGCGACGAATACAACCTCAGCATCATCGACGCCCACGTGTCGCTCCTCGGAACGTCGAACTTCGGGAAGACCGACGCGGGCGGGCGGTTCAACTTCCCCCAGGTGGCCGCCGGGCAGTACCTTATGCGCATCGACCACGGGAAGTTCCTTCCGCTCGAGAAGGAAATCCTCGTGAGGGTCGGCGAGATCACCCACGTGAACGTGACCCTCACCAAGCCCGTCGTCGCGAGCAACAACCGCAAAGAGCACACGCACGACGAGTGGGGCGACGCCTTCTCCCTACCGTACCCCGCCGTGAGCTTCGTTCCCCAATCCTACGCCGGCTCGGGCGCCTACTCCACGTCGAACTTCGGCACGAGCGTGCATCCCTACTTCTCGGCCGCGAACTCCAACGCGATTCCCGTTCCGGATAACCAGGTCGTGAAGCCGGGCACGGGGATCGTCGAGGTCACCCTCAAGTGGACCGGGGGGCCGCGGGAACTCGGGCTCCGGGTCGTGACGCCGCTAAGCTCCGCGGCGGACCAGATCTTCCTCGCGCGGGCCAGCGGCGTGCCCTTCCGGATCGCCATCTTCCCCAACGAGGCCGATCCGGGTCACCAGAAATTCACGAACTGGGCCTTCTACGTGCAGTTCGCGGAGTCGAACACCTACGCGCCCCAGAGCGGGCCGCCCGTCTTCACCATCGGTAGCGTGAACTTCCAACTCACGCTCCACAAGTCCGTCGTCCCGCTCGAGCGCGCCCACCGGGACTTCTGGAACGGCCTTAACGAACTCCCGATCTTCGAACGGACCGAGCTCAAGACGAACTACCTACCCACCAAGGTCTACCCCAACACCGTCGAGAAATGGGCGCCGCCCAAGGGGGTGTTCATCCCGCCGGGCACGAGCGAGATCCGAGGCGAGTTCGAATGGAAGAACTTCCAGGACACCTCCCTCCAGTCGTGGGGGCTCGTCTACAAGCCTGCGAACATGCCGCCCGCCAAGGTCGTGTGGAAACCACTGCCCGTGACGGGAAGCGGGCCCAAGACGACGTTCGTGATGAAGGTGGACCCTGCCGAGACCGACCAGTTCTACCAGGCCCAGAGCAGCTGGCTCTTTGCCCCCGACGACAAGATTCCAGACCAAGGCACCGCGGCGAGCTCGTCCACCAGCTACGAACAGAAATGGTTCCTGACGCTCACGGCCGTCAAGGACGCGGAATTCGTCGATTGAGACGCGGAAACCGAATCAAATCAACAATTCGGCTTAAATACTGAGAGTCCAACTTGGACGGGCGTCGGACCACAGGTCCGAGGGGAAACTGGGGTACATGCCAACGTTGCGCCGGACGGTAGCAGGCGGGGCCGCGACGGCCGTCATATTCGTGGGCGTGCTGCTTGGCTCGGGTTGCACGTCGACAGCTCCGTACGTGATCGAAACGTGGGAGGAGGTCCTCCTCGTCTACGCCGAGGCCGCAAGCCCCACCAGCCCTTTCCTCAGCCTAAACGACCAGGCGGGCTCGGCGACAAGCTACGCCCCCACGACGGCCTTGACCGACGGCCTCGACGCGAGCCGCGCCCGGATGACGGGAGCCGCGCCGACCCAATCGTGGACGTTCCCGATGACCGAGCCGCTTGCCAAGAACTACTACCTCAACCTCAGCAAGTACGTTGGCGGCGTCGTGTGGTTCACGGACTCCGCCGCCACGGCGACGAGCATGGACCAGGTTCAGCTGCGCGCCGAGGTTTTCTCGGGGGCGGCGCGGGTGGGCGGGGCCGAGTTCACCTGGACGGGCGGAAACCAGATCTCGCCGTGGATCCCGTTCTACTTCAAGTTCCGGCCTGAGAAGCCCGTGCTAGGAGAAGGCGACCAGCTCAGCCTGAAGCTCACGCGCATCAACGGCGGCTTCGACCTCAAGTTCGGTACGAGCGGCAAGCAGCAGAGCCTCCTCGAGTTCCACTACTTCGATTTCGACCCTCTCGGCTCCGTCGTGTACCTCGAAGGCCGCAAACAGTTCTTCTCGGCGACGGAGGACGACGGAGGCGGCCTCCTCGCGGCCGTCGAGGAGCTCCGCCAATCGGGCGCCCTCGAAGGCCCCGAGCCAGCGACCTACATCCTCCAGCCGAAGGCCAAGGCCCACCCCGAGGCCCTGGTCGCCCTGGGACTCCTGGGCGCCCCGCTGCTCGGGCTGGGCCCTCGCCGACGGGGCGGTCCCCGGGGCGTCCTTCTTGCGGCCGTCTTCCTGGGCGGCGCGTTCTCGGGCTGCCTCTCGGAGGAGACGACCGTGCGGCCGGCCGGAGAAGAAACGACGCCCCACCCCTCCCCCACGGCCCGCGTGACCTACGAGAAGAACGAGACGCTTGCCGCGAGCAAGGTGGGCGCCATCAAGGGCCGCGTCCTCGACGAGTACAACATCAGCGTCCGCGACGCCCACGTCTCCCTGCTCGGGACGACGAACTTCGGCAAGACCGACGCGGCCGGCCGCTTCCAGTTCCCGAACGTCACGGCCGGCGTCTACCTCCTTCGCATCGACCATTCCAAGTTCCTGCCGCTCGAGAAGGACGTCGAGGTCAAGGTCGGGGAGATCACCCACGTGAACGTGACGCTCGCGAAACCCGTGACCGTCTCCTCCAACAAGAAGGAGCACGTCCACGACGAGTGGGGCGACGCGACGACGTTTACCTACCCCGCGTTCTCCCACATGCCGGCGTCCACCGCGGCCCAGACCCACGGCGTGGGCCTCTGGGTCCAGCCGTACTACACGACGATTGTCTCGACGATCGTCTTCCCCGACAACACGGTCATCCTCCCCGGGACCGGCGTCGTCGAACTCGTCCTCAAGTGGACCGGCGGGCCGCGCGAACTGGGGCTCCGGATCACGACCGGCACCAACTCCGCCGCGGACCAGAACTTCGTGCCGCGCCCGAGCGGCCAACCCTTCCGCGTGGCCATCTTCCCCAACGAGGCGGACCCGGGCCACCAGAAGTTCACGAACTGGGTCTTCTCCGTGACGTACGCGGGGACCAGCACGTACACCCCGACGGGCGCGCCCCCCGTCATCTCGGGGAACGCCATCAACGTCCAGCTCATCCTCCACAAGTCGGTCGTCCCGCTCGAGCCCTCGCACCGCGACTTCTGGGGCGCCGCCCAAGAGCTTCCGGTCGCCGACCGGGCGACGCTCAGCTACTCCTGCCTCGGGTGCGACCTTCCCGACGACAGCCCCTCGGCGTCGTACAAGTGGGCGCCCATGAAGGGCGGCTTCATCCCGGTGGGCACGGCCGAGGTCCGGGGAACCATGACCTTCAAGCACACGTATTCCCCCGTGAACCTGGTCGAGTTCAACGTGTGGTACAAACCGGCCAACCTGCCGACGGCCAACGTCGAGGGTAGGCTGCAGCGGGCGACCATCGAGTCACGGCAACCAGACTTCGTGACGTTCCTCATCAAACCGAAGCCCGAAGAGGTCGACCAGTTCTACCAGTTCGCCTCCAACTGGCTCTTCTACCCGGGCGACGACAACCCCGACTACGACGTGTACAGCGCGCACGGACTCGCGGCGTACCCGACCACGTTCACCCTCACCGCCAACGCCATCCGGGATCCGACCTGGAACGACGTCTAGGCCGCGCGCGAACCTTCATCCGTGCGTCGACGGATGGCCGCCGCATGATCCGCCTTTCCGGCAAGGCCGCGATTCCGCGAAAACCCACCGAGGTGTCGTCGTTCCTCGCCGACGTCGCGAACGAACCGAACTGGCAGAAGGACATCGTCCACGTGGCCCTCGTCGAGGGAAAGGCCGGGACCAAGGGGGCCCGGTACGAACGGGTCCAGGTCGTGGCGGGCCGCAACATCAAGACGGTCAACGAGCTCGTCGACCTCGTGCCGGGGCGGCGCGTCGTGTTCAAGGCCGCCGGGAAGGTCATCGAATACCGGCTCGAATACGAACTCTCCGGGACCTCGAAAACCGAGCTCGAGATGAGGATGGAAGGCGAGATGCTCGGGTTCGCCTCCATGTTCGAGGGCATGGCGGCGGAGGAACTGGGCGCGGCCGTCCCGGAGGACCTTCGCCGACTCGCGAAGGTCCTTGCGCCGTGAACGGCGAGGACGGCCCTTCGAATCGGGGATGGATTCCGGTCGCCTTATCGGATGGCAACGTCACCGCCGAGGTGCGTGGAGGCTCCCCGCGCCTCGTCGTGACTACTTGGGCGGATGCTCGTGGCTTCGTTGGATGATCATCGTATCGGCATCCAAGACTTGGACCCGTAAGGCGTCTTGCCTGTGAAGATTCATGGCCCGGACCACATCCTTGGGCCAATACGTCCCTAGGTTCCTGCCCGAAACGCTCGTGACCTTCGCGAGGTAGTCGGAAAGGCTTCGTTCCGGACCGCTTTCCTCCAAGGCCAGCTCCTCGTACGCTTCCAGGTATTCGGTCCGGCAGACCTTGCACCGCGCCCCATGAAGATTGTGATGGACCAACGCCATCGCGCCGACCACGACCTCGCGGATCAAATCGCTCCGGCTCTCCAGCGCTTTCCTTGAGCATTTCGGGCATTTCCGAATGGAATTGGGCGGGAACGCCCTCGGTCGCCCTTGCATCAAACGATTCCGAAGATCGAGCATCGCCTCGGCCCACTCGCGCGGTGTCGGGAAACGGTCGGGGTCTGCATCAATGGGTTTGGACATAGGCATCACACATCGTAGGCCGTGACGACAAGGAGAAGGTTCCCCATGTCATCCTGAACGACGTCGAAGTCGATTCGCAACCGGATCCGTGTGGGAAGGTTGGCGATTGCGAACCACCCGTCAGGATGCAAGAGACTTCCCTTCGCATCACTCCGGTGGTCCTTTTCGACCTGGTAGCATTTCTCGAGTGCCGTGAGAACCTGGAGGAAGCTGATTCCGCGCCGGCCGGCGTGATAGTTGGAGGCCTTGATGGCTCGACCATTTTGGGCGAGCTCGCGAACTTCACGGACATTCATGGGGCGCCAAACCGTATTTGCTTCTCTCCGTGTACTACACGTAAGTTCTTAACTTTTTACGTGTATTACACGTTCACGCGGGCCCCGGCGCCCGGCGGCGCGTCGCCGGGCGCCTGGGGCGCAGGCCGTGACCCGTCTCCCCACATCTCGCTATTTCTGCATGGCTTTGGCACGTCGGGTTTTTCCGTCGAACTCAACGTCAAGTCGATTCAAGATTCGTCGAAGCTGCTGGTCGATTTGGTTTCGCCTCGACAGGCTCCATTCGACGAACAAGTCGTCATTGTTGTAGAACCGGACCGCCCACCGAATGAGGTCCTGCAAAGCGCGCTCGGCGGCGCTCGATCGCTTCTGGGCGACTCGCTTCATCTGACCCCCTTTACCGAACGTCTACGAGAAGGAATGCGCGAGAGCGGGCCCGCAAGGGCCCGTTCGATTCCTTCACAAGAGAATTAGCGGCCCCAGCCCATGTTTCTTTGGAGCGGCTGAGTGAAAGTTCGAACTCGGGTTGGAAGTTGAACGCCGAGGGGGAGCGCTGATGCTTCTCTCTTCCCATTTGGGGCGAGGACCGCCTCGCCCCATTCTTTTTTTATTGATTCGGTGCGCCCCAAACGGGGCGGTCGCCCGTCTGCGGGGCTCCGCGTCGACCATCGGGCGAAGCATTTGGCGGGCTCATGGATCAGGCGCCTTTGTGGTCTTGGTAGATTTGCTCGGTGAGGTCGTTGGCGAAGACCTGGTTGAAGTCGAGGAAACCTTTGAAGTCGGTCCAGAGGGGATCGCCGAGGCCTGCGCGGTCCCATGGTTTGAGGAGGGATGCCGCGTCGAGTCCGGCCGACAAAAAGAACCAGACGCGGCTTCGGTCCTTCGGGTCGAGACGGGACGCCCAGGCCGCGACCGCGTCGATGGTGTCGCCGGGACAGACGATGACGGCAAGGCACCAGGACCCGGAGGGCGTCAGGCTGGCCAGCTCGGCGGGTTGGAGGAGGCGAAGGCGTCGACCCGTCAGTGCGTCCGACTCGGTCCTAGCCAGGCGCAGGCAATTGGGCTGGTTCGCCAAGAGGAACGCGGTCGTGTCGAACCGGTGTGCGCGCACGACATCGACGCGGTCGCGGTTCCGGGTTTGGCGCATCACCATGGATTGTTGCCCTCTTCGAGGGAATCGCTAGGCGGGGTGCGCGTAGGATTCTGCGCGTCGGAGCAGGGCGGCGGACTCGGCGACCGGGCGGAGCTGGTAGACGAGGGCGACGACGCGTATCCCTTGCGCGCTGAGTTCGTGCTCGGTCGAGGCGCCTCGCCCGTATGCGACGCGTTGCCGCGTGAGTCCATCGCGTCGGAGCCGGTGGAGGCTCATGGTGAGGTTGTTGTCGCGCTTGGTGCCCAAGAGAGGCCGGAGCTCCCCGAAGGGGCGGGGCTTGCCGACCAGCGCAAGGAGGACGTCGCGGTCCAGCGTGTTCCGCGTTCCGAGGAGCCGGTGAGCCAGACGCAAGTCTTCATCGGGAATCGGGTCGGGGAATTGGAGTTTCGCCATGGTCTCTTCACACAGCATTTACTGTGTAGGACTATTAAAGGGTGCCGCTGAGGCGGATTTCCCGACCCGTTTCGGTTCCCCCTAAAGACGGCAACGACGTTCTTCGAGCCATGCCTTCTCACAAGTGGTTGCCATCGTAGACGTTCAACTCGACGCCGGCGTTGGCGTTGACGCTCTCAACCCGCCATTTGGGCGGATAAGCACGCCGAGGGGGAGCGCTGATGCTCCTCTCTTCCCAATTGGGGCGCCCGTCGGTGGGCGTCCCATTCAATTTTTTTAATTGGCGGCTGGCGCGGGCGAATCGTGCGGACCTTTGACGCTCGCACAGGCCGGTTCCGTCCACAAGTAGGAAACCTTGCGTCCCAGACGTTTGCGTTCGCCCGTGCGGGGGGTTCCGCGTCGGCTACCGGGCGAGGCATTTGGCGGGTTCACGGATCAGGCGCCCTTGTGGTCTTGGTAGATTTGCTCGGTGAGGTCGTTGGCAAAGACCTGATTGAAGTCGAGGAAACCCTTGAAGTCAGTCCAAAGGGGATCGCCGAGGCCTGCGCGGTCCCATGGTTTGAGGAGGGAGGCCGCCTCCAGTCCGGCCGACAAAAAGAACCAGACGCGACTTCGGTCCTTCGGGTCGAGACGGGACGCCCAAGCCGCGACCGCGTCGATGCCGTCGCCGGGACAGACGATGACGGCAAGGCACCAGGACCCGGAGGGCGTCAGCGTGGCCAGATCGGCAGGTTGGAGGAGGCGAAGGCGTCGACCCGTCAGTGCGTCCGACTCGGTCCTGGCCAGGCGCAGGCAGTTGGGCTGGCTCGCGAAGAGGAACGCTGTCGTGTCGAACCGGTGTGCACGCACGACATCGACGCGGTCGCGGTTCCGGGTTTGGCGCATCACCATGGATTCTGGCCCTCGTCAGGGGATCGCTAGGCAGGGTGCGCGTAGGATTCTGCGCGTCGGAGCATGGCCGCGGACTCGGCGACAGGACGGAGCTGGTAGACGAGGGCGACGACGCGGATCCCTTGCGTGCTGAGCTCGTACTCGGTCGAGGCGCCTCGCCGGTACGCGACGCGTTGACGCGTGAGTCCATCGCGTCGGAGCCGGTGGAGGCTCATGGTGAGGTTGTGGTCGCGCTTGCCGCCCAAGAGAGGACGGAGCTCTCCGAAGGGGCGGGGCTTGCCTACCAGCGCAAGGAGGACGTCGCGATCCAGCGTGTTCCGCGTTCCGAGCAGCCGGTGCGCTAGCCGCAAGTCTTCCTCGGGAATCGGGTCGGAGAATTGGAGCTTCGCCATCGGTTTCTTCATACAGCATTTACTGTGTAGGAATATTAAAAGGTGCTGTTGAGGTGGATTTCCTGGCCCGTTTCTGGCCCTATGCGAAAGGCGTCGACGTTCTTCGAGCCAGCCCTTGTCACCACCGGTTGCCCTCGCAGACGTTCAACTCGACGCCGGCGTTGGCGTACACGCTCTCAGCGCTCCATTTGGGCGGATAAGGACGCCGAGGGGAGGCCTGATGCTACTCTCTTCCCAATTGGGGCGCCCGCTTTTTTGGGCGCCTCAACTTTTTCCGCCGACTAGCTTGCCTCAAGGATGATGTGAATCTCGTTTCCTTGAATGTGGGGACGAAGCATTCGTCCCTCGGTTCCCACGTGGAGGATTCCAAGCTCCTCCAAGACCCGAAGATCGTTGCTTAGGTGTTTCTTATCGCGCCCGAGCTCCTCGACGAGTTGCGTCAGGCTGAGCGGTTCCCCGCGCTTTGCAAGGTGATGAAGAAGCCGCAACCGTTGCTCCGTGAGGCGCTCCAAGTCGGCCATCTTGATTTTGGACACGACCGTGGTCTTGACGTGGTCCGAAAGCCGTCGAGGGTCTGCCTCCAGGAGATCGAGCTGGGCAAGATCGTCGCGAGCCTCGGCGCCGTCCTTTTTCGCCGCCATGTCCTCGAGCTCCTTTCGGGACCCGTATTGGGACAGGATCTTTTCTCGAAGCTCGCGGCCGGTCAGGTTTTCTTCGACTCGGATTTCCATGTTATTACCTCCTGATTGAACGATGCAAGGTCGAACGCTTCGTGAGTGGATCCATAGCGGCGGACCATGAGGTCGGCTTCCGACTCGGTGAGAGCCGCGACACCGACCACCGGGCCGTTGATGGGGACATGGATGTGCGGGCCTCCGTGATGTTCGTCATTGTAGTTGCACATCCTGTAGTCTCGGTGCAGGTCCGCCACCGACCATTCACCGCGGCCAGTACTGCGGCGCTTTAGCCAGCGAACCAACCTTTGCATGTAGCACGGCCGACCCTTATACATTTTGGCCTCAGAGGCCAAAAAGAGCGCGGGGGGGCCTGGCGGAGGCCGAAACTCAAACCCGCTGGTGGCGTCGATGCTGCCCGACGGCCAAATGGGACGCCGAGGGGGAGATTTGAACTCCCGAGGGGCGGAGCCCACTGGTTTTCAAGACCAGCTCCTTACCGGGCTAGGATACCTCGGCAACGCGATGCAGGCCGCACCGGGCCCCGAGGGCCGGGCGCGGCTACCGTGATGAGAGGACGGGCTCCTCGTCGAGGAGGTAGCCCTTCGCGAAGCCGCCGCGCTTGCGCCATTTGCCTTCCTTGATGGACCGCAACGATTCCTTGTCGTACCGTCGGAGGTTGATGAGGGTTTCGAGAAGCTCGAGGACGTCCGCGATCTCCTCCTGCTCGACGCCGAAGTCGGCGTCCTCGAGGCGCTGGGCCGTCTCGACGAGCTTACGCTTGAGGACGTGCGGGTACTCCGAGTCGGCGACCTGACGGAAGCGAAGCTCGCGCCCTTCTTGCTTGAGGATGCTGGGGACCGAGTCCCGGACGAGGGCGCCGGCGAACACGCGGACGCCCTGGAGGAACTCCGCGACCTTCGACTTCGTCTCCGGGGCGTCCCAAGACGCGACCTGGGCGAGGTCTGCGGTGAGATGGAGAAGCAGCGGATCGATCGCGTCGGGGCGGGCGTCGGTGCGCAGCGCCAAGGTCGGGCGTCGGAGGGCGGCGGCGTAGGCGATTGTCGCGGCCACGCGCGGGTCGGCCGTCGCCCCATCGACGACGGCCACGACGGCGTCGCAGCCGAGGAGACCGTTACGGAACGCGTCGAGCGCGGCTTCCGCCGGAAGCGCGACCGTCTGGTGCCCGGCCTCCTGCACGAGGCGCTCGAGGCGACCGAACAGCTCGCGTTCGAGGGCCGTGTGGCCGGGGACCGCCAGGAGGACGCGCGCCACGACGACGAGCACGAGGCGGCGCGGATTAAGCTTTTCCTTGTGGCTGGCTTTGGGACAGTATTCGCGGCCCGTCCCCGTCAACCATCCCGTAAGGGATGGATATCGGCCAGGTACCGAAGGTAGGCCAGGCGTTTGACGTTGTAGACGACGCCCCGCAGATAGTCCTCGGTCTCGACGCGCGCGTCCAGCTTCTTGCGCAAGGGGTGCGGGTTGGCGCGGTTGATGACCGAGTTTCCGGTTTCGCTGTTCGACCGTAGGTGATAGTCCGTCAACCATTCCTGCGGGTGGTCCAAAAGGTCGGCGAGCATCCGGACCCAGGCCTGGACGCCGTGCGACTTGAAGGTGGCGTTGCGCTTGGGCAGGAACCGGGGCTCTGCGCCCAGGTCGGCGACGATCTTGCAGCAGGGGCGCGTCGCCAGGAGGGCGTCGGCGAGCACCTGCTCGACGGTGTGCCCGGTCCGTCGCAGGTCGTCGGCGGCTTCCGGGAAGAGAGAGTGTTCGCCGCGCCCCGGTCGGATGCGGGCGACGCCCGCCCATCCGGCCAAGACCTTGTACTTGACGCCGATGAACATGAAGTGGTACGCGTAGTCGCCTTGGCGGCCCGAGAGCGCGTCGCTGGTCTCGCCCGTGCCTCGCTCCTGGCTGCGGGTGCGCGCATAGTGCGTGCCCACGCGTTTGGGTGCGCCCGAGCCGTCGCCGCTGAAGACGCGTTCCAGGCCGCGCACCGGCTCGTTGGTCAGGAGAAAGATCTCGTCCAGGAGGCGGGCGACGTCGGGGCGATCGTAGGCGCGTTCGATCGTCTTGTACCCGACGCGCCGCGCCTGGACTCCCAGTTTTTCCTGGAAGAGTTCGACCAGGCCTTCGGCGGGGCGGTTGGCGTGGCCGAGGTAGGATTGGGCCAGTAGCACCTTCACCACGTCGCGGGGCGGAGTGGCGGGTTGGCCCGGGCGGGGCACGGCGACGGTGCGGGCCTGGAGGCGGGAATCCGCCACCTCCACGAGTTCCCGGATGAGGTTCAGGACGTCGCGGGTCTCATGAATCTGGGCTTGGTCGTAGGCGGCCCAGTCGGTGGCGGGGGCGGGTCGTTCCTGGTAGGGGAAGCGGCGTTCGCGGATCTCGCCCACGAGGGTCTGCAGCGCGGCCCGGCGTGGTTCCCCGTTCACGCGTCCCCGGAGAGGACCGCCACCATTAAATGGTTGTGTTTCTATACGAAACACAATGCGGGAGGCGTTGCGGGGTTGGATCGTGGTCTACCGTCTGCCGCCTGGTTCGACGCCGTCGGATCGGGTCACGTTCCGCCACCGCCTGGTGGGGGCGACGACTTCCTCCTGGGAGGGGCGGTACCGGTACCATCGGCCCGGCCTGCTGGAGGAGGTTCCTCACCGGGCGGTGATGCCGGGGGTCCTGATGATCGGGCCTGACGACCGCGCAAGGGTCGAAGCGTTCCTCCGAGAATGGAAGGCGGCCCTCTTGGTCAAAGAGGTGGACCTCGACTCTCGGGACTTAAGTCATTTCAGGCGGCGCCGACCCTCGCCGTGAATACTCTCCCAAAGCCCTTGTGGCTCGGTCGGTTCCTGGGGCGCGGCGGGCACGAGGCGGCTTTTCCACACGGAGACGACCACGGTCAGGATTGCGAAGATCGCGACGCTCACGCAGGTCCACGCGATGAGCGTGCCGAAGGGTCCGAAGCTCGCGGCGACCCGCGCCGTGTACCAGATGGGGAACGACAGCGAGGCGACGGCGACCAGGGTGACGAGGGCGGCCGGCCAGCGCGAGGGCAAAGTTATCGCTCCGCGGTCGGCGTCCGCCAGTCGAGGCCCACCGTTCGCAGGCCGATCTTGGGCGCCATCGGCATCCGGCGTTTGTGCTGGGACGTGCGGCGCATGGACTCGATGCGCTCGACCTCTTTCTCGGGGACGCCGACGATCTCGGCGATGCGCGCGGGCGGGAACTTGAGCTCGAGGCCGAGGAGGATGCGGTCGAGAACGTCGTAGGAGATCCCGAGCTCCTCCTCGTCCGTCTGCCGGTCCCACAACCCGGCCGTGGGCGGCTTCGTGATGATGCGCGGCGGTACACCGAGGTGCTTCGCGAGGAGCCGGACCTGGGTCTTGTAAAGGTCCCCGATGGGCTGGACGTCCACGCCGCCGTCGCCGTGCTTGGAAAAGTAGCCAGTCAGGCTTTCACTCTTGTTGCCGGTCCCAAGGACGAGCCCGCCTCGTTTGGCCGCCTCCGCGTGGAGGAGGATCATGCGGATCCGCGCCTTGGTGTTCCCCACGATGGCGCGGTTGTCGATGCGGTTCGTGTCGTGGAACTCGCGGACGAGCCGGTCGAGCTCGAACGTCGAGTGGCCGATGCCGAGCCAGCTGACGACGGCCTGGGCGTCGCGGACCTCCGACTGGGGTGTCGTCTTCTCGGGAAGGATGTAGCCGTGCACGTTGGCCTTCCCGACGGCCCGCACCGCGAGCGCCGCGGCGACGGCCGAGTCGAGGCCGCCGCTGATCCCGACGATGAAACACGACCGGCCGGCGTCGGACAGGTAGTCCTTGAGGAACCGGACGATGACGCTCTCGGCCTCGGCCGCGTCGAGCGAGACGCGAAGCGCGACGGGGATCGGCTGCGCCACTCGCGTCCATTCGGGCGTTCGCTATTAAGCGTTCGGAGCCGCCGCGCGACGGACCATCTCTTTTAAGAGACCCGCCGATTGGCGCGGTCGTGCGCCTCGGACTCGCGACCGAACGGCCGGCCGTCGGCAACGTGAAGGCGAACCTCAAGACCGTCGAGGCGCGCGTGCGCGCCTCGCACGCGGACCTCGTCCTCTTCGGCGAGCTCTACCTCACGGGGTACGTGATCAAGGACCAGGTCGCGAACCTCGCCCTGAGCGTGAAGGGACGCGAGATCGGACGGCTGCGGGACCTCGCGAAGGAGACGGGGCGCGGCATCCTCGCGGGCTTCCCCCGCGCGGACGACGAGCGGCGGGGCGTCGTCTACGATTCGGCCGTGTTCGTCGACAAGAAAGGAAAGGTCGACTGGTACGACAAGTGGTTCCTCGCGAACTTCGGGCCCTTCGAGGAGAAGCTGTACTTCGCGGACGGCCGTCGACTCCCGCTCTTCGAGCAGGACGGCGTCCGCTTCGGCGTCCAGATGTGCTACGACCTCTTCTTCCCGGAGCTTGCGAAGACCTACGCGGTCACGGGCGCGGACATGATCGTGAACCTCTCCGCGTCCCCGACGGTCTCGCGCCGCAACTTCGAGCTCCTCTTCCCCGCGCGCGCCGTCGAGAACGGATGCTTCGTCGCCTACTGCAACGTCGCCGGCACGCAGGAGGACATGGTGTTCTGGGGCGGGAGCCAGGTCTGGGGTCCCCGCGGCGACCGGAAGGTCCTTGCCCCCTACAACGACCCGAGCTACGTGGAGGTCGACGTCGACACGCAGGAGATCCGGGCCGCGCGGCCCCTCCGGCCCACGATCCGCGACACCCGGCGGCCCATGGTGGACGCGCTCGCGAAGGCCCTCGACCGACTCGAGCGGTGACCGCCCGTGCGGGTCGCGAGCCTCGTCTCGGGGGGGAAGGACTCCATCTTCGCGAGTTACGTCGCGCACCAATCGGGCTGGGAGGTCTCCGCGTACGTCACCCTCCTTCCCGAAGCCGAGGCGCCGATGCTCTTCCACCGGCCGAACGCAGCGTGGGCGAAGCTCCAGGCGAAGGCCGCCCGCGTGGCCTGGCGGGCCGTCAACCTCGGAGCGCAGGACGACGAGGAGGCAGCGCTCGAAAGGGCCCTTTCCGGTCTTCGCGTCGACGGCGTCACGTCGGGCGCGCTCGCGTCGGAATACCAGCGCACCCGGTTCGAATCCGTCTGCCACCGCCTCGGGCTCAAGACCTTCGCGCCCCTGTGGCACCACGACCCGGCCCGCCACCTCCGGGACCTCGAGGCCGCCGGGATCCGAAGCGTCTTCACGCACGTGTCCGCCTCCGGCCTCGGCGCGGAATGGCTGGGAGAGCCCCTCGAGGGCGCGAACATCCCGGTGCTCGAGGAGCTCGGCCGCCGGCACCGGATCCACGTCGCCGGGGAAGGCGGCGAGTACGAGACGTTCGTCACCGACGCCCCCCATTTTGCGTCCCGGATCGTCATCGACAAGGCACACACCGAGATCGCCCGGGACACCGCCACGTACGTGATTGAATCGGCACGGCTCGAGGCGAAAACGAGCCTCCGGCCGTGACACCTGGGAGCAAACGTATCCGGCTCGTTTTCGACGACTTAAATAGACCCTCCAGATAGAACTCATGTATCCGACGGTTTGTCGCCGCCGGACAAGGACCGCCACGATGGCACTCAACCCCGTCCGCGTGAAACACCGGGAACTCGACCCCAAGACCCGGAGCCGCACGTACGACGAGGCCATCCTCGGCTACACGCAGGAGGCGGCACGCGAAGAGGCCGCGCGCTGCATCAACTGCCGCACGAAGCCGTGCCAATACGCATGCCCCGCCCTCACGCGGGCCCCGGAGTACATCAAAGCCATCGAGGAAGGGGACTTCACGAAGTCCCTGCGGATCAGCCTCGAGACCTACCCCATCTCGGGAAGCCTGGGCCGCACCTGCTTCCATCCCTGCGAGGACGCCTGCGTCGTGGGGAAAAAGGGCCAGCCGGTCGCCATCATGATGCTCAAGCGCGCCGCCGACGACTACGGCGTCTGGCCCGGGGCCCCCGACATCGAGCTTCCCAAGCCGACCGGCAAGCGCGTCGCCATCATCGGGTCCGGGCCCGCCGGCCTCGCGGCGGCCACCGACCTGGCCAAGCGCGGCCACAAGGCGATCGTCTACGAGAAGCTCCCCGTCCTCGGCGGCTACCTCACCGTGGGGATCCCTGCATACCGGCTTCCCCGCGACGTCTTCCAGCGCGAGGTCGAACACATGAAGTTGTGGGGCGTCGAGTTCCAGACGAAGCAGGCCCTTGGGGAGCAGCTCACAATGCCTGGCCTCCTCAAGGACCACGACGCGGTCTTCGTAGGCGTCGGAAGCCACACGCCGCGCAAGATGGGCATCCCGGGCGAGGACCTCCGGCACGTCGAGCCCGCCGTCGACTGGCTTCGGCGCTTCGAACTCAAGGAACCGGTCGCCTGCGAGGGCAAGGTCGTCGTCATCGGCGGCGGCTCCGTCGCCATGGACGCAAGCCGCAACGCCCTACGCCTCGGGGCGCAAAGCGTCACGATCGTTTACCGTCGGGGAAAGCGCCAGATGCCCGCGTCGCCCGAAGAGCTCGACCAGGCGCGGGACGAGGGGATCAAGTTCATCATGCTCAGCAACCCCACCCGCCTCATCGGCGACGACGAAGGGAACGTGAAGTACGTCGAATGCGTCCAGATGGAACTCGGACCCGCCGACGAGTCCGGACGCCAGACCCCCCAGCCGGTCCCGAACACCGAGTTCCTCCTTCGTTCCCACCTCGCGATCGTCGCGATCGGCCAGAACGCGTCCCCCGTGAAACAGGCCCTCACCGGCTTCGTCGACATGGACCGGTACGGCGGCGTCCAGACGAACCCCGACCTCTCCACGAAGACGCCCGGCGTCTACGCCGCCGGCGACGTCGTCCTAGGCCCAAGCTCCATCATCGAGTCCGTGGGGCAGGCGAAGAAGGCCGCGGCCGCGATGCACCGGTACCTCATGGGAATTAAGCCACCCGGCGAGCCCGCCAAGGCGGCCCCGCCCGCCGTCGCGGCGTAGCTAGGCCACGCGTCCGGGCGAGGCGGCCCCGACGCGCGCCATGAGCACGTTGACGTTCACGGTGGGGAACAGGCTCGCGACCTTCCGGAGCTCCTCGGGCCGGACCTGAAGGGAGTCCCGCAGCGAGTTGAGCATCGTGAGCTCCTTCTGTTTGAGCGTGCCGGCGAGGAGAGCGGAGCGAAGCTGCGCCTCATCGATCTCCATCCGGCGGGCCGAGAGGTGGTCGGGGGCCGCCGAGCCGGCCATCGGGAACATCTTGTTGGCGATCTTCTCGGTCGCCTTTTGCACCGGCAGCATGGCGAG
>JACPAO010000119.1 GCA_016180755.1 Methanobacteriota archaeon | reverse complement strand
CGCGCGCTTCTTGAAGACGCTGCTGGCTTGGCTCGGCGTCCCCGCGAAGCGGGCCGACTAGCCGACGGGAGCCGGCCTGCTCGACGCGAGCGCGGCGTTGCGCTGCTTGCGCTCGGCGATCACGGCCTCGACGCGGGCGCGCAGCGCCGCATCGGCGGCCAGCGCCTCGCGAAAAGCGGCCTGCGGGATCATCGCGAGCTCGGCGCCCTGCTCGCAGGCCTTGATCGTCGCCGCGGCCATGCCCAAGCCCGCCGACAACTACGTCTCGTTCCTCGAGGCGAAGCTCGCGACCGAGATCGGACCCCACGAGGCCCAGGAAGAGGTCGATGCCGGCCGCGCCGTTATCCTCGACGTCCGCAGCCCCGACAGCCGCGCGAAGGTCGCCATCCCGAACTCGCTGCACATCCCCCGGAAGGAGCTCCCGACCCGCCTGAAGGAGCTCCCGAACGACAAGATCATCGTCCCCTACTGCAGCGACATCGGCTGCCAGTCGAGCCTAAAGGCGACGATCGAACTCCGCAAGAACGGCTTCGACGCCCGCCACATGGTCGGCGGCGTCCGCTTCTGGCAGGAGAAAGGCTACCCGACGTTCGCGCCGGGCGCGAAGCCGAACGTGGTCCTCGCGAAGAAATAGGCACCGCCCTCGCCGGCCCGAACGCTTAAATCGTGCCTTGGCCGCTCCTTGGCGCGGTGGCTATGAGGGGCGCAGGGTGGATGGTGGTGGCCGCATTGCTTGCGGGTTGCCTAGAGGGAGGCGCGACGGACGCCACGGACGGTTCGACGTCGCAGACCATCGACGCGAGCCAGGCGCCGAAGGCCGCCCCGAAGGAGGGCCTGGGCTCCATCCGTGTGAGCGTCGTCACGACGGAGGTCGAGCCGGTCGCCGACGCGGAGGTCGTCCTCGCCAAGACCGAGCACGCCGCCTACACGGACGCCGCGGGCGCGGCCGTCTTCAACGACCTCGAGCCCGGCACGTACACCGTCGTCGCGGCGAAGCCCGGCTACCAGGCGGTCCAGGACAAGGGACGCCTGGCGGAGGTCGTCGCCGGCGAGGTGGCCGACGTGCGGCTCACGCTGGACCCGATCTCGCTCATCGACGCGAACAACACCTACGAGAAGACGCTCCACTTCAAGGGGTTCATCGCGTGCAGCTTCCACATGACCCTCGTCGGGTACACGAGCTACTGCGGCCGCGGGCTCCAGGTCCAAGGGCAGGACTTGGGCCGTGACCCGAACGACAACTCCACGCATCCGTGGACGATCGAAGGCCCCCATGTGCAAGGCGTCGTCCTGGAAGCGCAGTGGACCCCGTCGAACGCGGCCCTGGGCGCCGAGCTCGAGATCCGTTCGAGCGCGACGTTCACGTGCGACGCGTACCATTGCTCCCCGGGCGGGGCGATCCATGCGGCCGCCGGCAAGTCGCCGCTCAAGGCGTCGCGCGTCGAGGGGACGAAGCAGAACATGACGACGGCGTTCGGCAACGATCCCGCGAAGTTCCCGCGACCCGTCTGGAGCGAGGCGCGTGCCTATCTCTGCGCGGGATGCACGCACGACATCCTCATCAACCAGCGGTACGACATGTTCGCTTCCGCCTTCTACGGCAAGGAGCCCGCCGCGGACTTCACGGCGCTGCCAAGGAGCTGAGGGCGCGCTCAGGGGCGGACCAGGAGGGGCGTTCCGCCGTCCTGGATGGCGAACCGGATCTCGATGGCCTTCGCGCCTTCCACTGGATCCGCGGGGTACGTCACGGCGAGACGGCCATCGGGCATGAGGTCGGCCTCGAAGAAATCGAGGAGGGTCCGGTCGCTCGCCGTGAGAAGGCACGTCCCCCCGCGGGCGCAGAGCCCGCCCAGGTGCACGCGAGGCTCGATGACGGTCGTGACCGTCCTGGCGCCCGGCGCTGCGTCCTCGACGACCGTCGCGACGACGTCCCAGGCCCCGACGTAGTCCGCGTCGCCGGGAACGGGACTTTGGAAGTACGTGATGGCGAACCGGTCGCCGGCGCCGCCCGTCACCCACGGCATGATGCGCTGCATCGGGACGGGGCCCGGCAGGAGCTCGATGGGGCGGCTCCACGTCTCCCCTTGGTCCTTGCTCACGACGTACCGGATGCGGGAGCCGAGCGACGTGAGCTGCATCGGGTCGTTTGCTTCCTCGCTCCACGCATAGACGACGGTCCCGTCGCCGGTGACGTCGAGGCTTGGCGCCATTAGGACGCCGGACCAATGGCCGCCCGTGCCGCTTCGCGTGACAATAGAGCCTGTCGTGCCGTTGGTCCACGTGCGGCCCCCGTCCGTCGTGCGCATAAACCGGACGTCGAAGGGGGCGGGACCAAAGAGCTGGCCGAAAAGTCCGGACGGGCCCCCGTACTCCGTGTACGGGATGTACGCGGTCCTGCCGTCGGGGGCGAACTGGACCGAGCCCAGCCAGCCGATCTGGTTGCCCGCCTTGCGGATGCCGGTCCAGTTACCGCCGTAGTCGAACGTCGTGTTGACGGCGACGACACGCTGCGGGGAGGTCTGCATGTACGTCACGATGAGATGGCCGGGCCCGGCCGCCGCCATCCATTGGCGGTCGGCGCCGGTCCTTCGCGGCGTCGCGTTGCCGATGTAGGACCAGGTCGCGCCGCGGTCGAAGGAGCGCCACACCTGGATCCCGCCGGCGCCCAGGTTGCTCGCGTAGACGGTGCCGTTCGCATCGACGGCGACGTCGTTGTCGCCGTTCGCGTTTGGGCCCTTGTCGGAGAGGCGGCCGTCGGATTCGCGGTTGAGACGCTTCCACGTCGCGCCTTGGTCGTCGCTTCGGTACACGGGGCCGTGCAGGCAGCCGGTGAACGTGGCGGATCCTTCGAGTCCCTTGTCGCATCCGGGGTAGGCGATGTAGAGGGTGCCGTCGAGGTGGGCCCAGATGCTGGGCTCGCCGCCGCCGATGACCGCTCCGCCCTTGGCCATGGTGCCGCGAAGCTTGAACGCGGGCGCTTCGAGGTCGTGGGGCTCGAGGGCGTCGGCGAGGACGTGGGTGGCCGGTCCGCGCACGGATGCTTCGCCGTCACCGGTCCCGGAGGGCGTTTGGCCGCCGAGGCAGCCGCTTGCAAGCGTGACGAGCGCGACGAAAGCCGCCGGGAAGGTTCGTGGAAGGCGCATCGGGATCGCCTTCGGGGTTGCCGCGCGGGTATTAATCGTTTGTCGGCCCGGCAAGGCTCAAGTAACGAAGGTTCCTAGCGAAAACGGGAATGGACGTACTCCTCTCCGTCAGCAACGAGTACGCCTACTTCCGCGACCAGGGACCCGTGCGCTTGGCCGACCTCGGGCACGACCCGTGGTTCTGGGCGATCCCGAAGAAGGGCCAGGACCCGAAGGCCGCCCTCGGCCGCGTGACGGACGCGTGGAAGAAGAACGCGGGCGGCACGGGCGGGTACGACGCCGACCTCTCGGCCCTCGCGAAGATCAAGTCCATCGGCGAGCTCACCGACGTCCGCTCGTTCGTCAACCACGGCGAGAAGCGACCCGCCTTCCCGGTCTACGCGAAGCGTTCCTTCTTCGTCCCGGAGATCTCCGACGAGCTGTTCCACGCCCACGACGTGTACACGGCCGAGCACGACATCCCGTACCAGCAGCGCGCCTGCGTCGACCTCGCCGCCGCCGACCGCGCCTGGGCGTTCGACACGAAGGGCCAGAAGACGAAGCTCAAGGTCCTCGTCTACGACATCGAGACGACCCAGTACGGGAAGCCGGGGAGCCCCAAGCAGGTCCCCGTGGACATGATCGGCTACTCCGACTTCGAGATCACGTACGAAGCCTCCAAGGACATCGACAGGGAGGAGTTCCAGTTCAACCTCGTCGACGCGCCCCCGCGCTGGCAGGAGCGCGAGGTCGTCCAGCTCACCGCCCACAACCCGGACGAGGAGGTCGACAACCTCCTCAAGTTCATCCGGAAGGTGCCGAGCTACCACATCATCAGTGGCCACAACATCCTTGCGTTCGACAACAAGCAGGTCCTCGACCGCGTCCGGTACTACGTCGAGCAGGGCGACCGCAACGGGAACCTGAGCCCGAACGCGCGGCGCGCCTTCGAGGAGTTCGGCGGCCGGCCGCTTCCGGGAAGCAAGCGCTGGGAGGCGGGGAAATGGGCGGCCGAGGACCGGACGTTCACGTTCGGCCAGCAGAACGAGACCGTGAACTTCCACCCGACAAGCCTCGACACGTACCACGCGACGCGACGGTTCTACTTCTTCCTCGACGACTTCACGCTCAAGAAGGTCGCGCCGTTCCTCGGTGTCGTCGTGCCGGACCGCGTGTACCTGTCGCCGCAGGACATGAAGCTCGACGACGCGCGGACGCTCGCCTACAACAAGCACGACTGCCAGGAGCAGCTGGGGATCACGATGCTTCTCCTCGCCCAGGCGTTGCCGCTCGCGTTCACGACGGGCTGGACGTTCGAGGAGGTGCTCACGGGCGGGAACGTGCGCATGTGGGACCACATGGCCGCGATCCGCGCGGCGCGCCAGAAGAAGCTCCTTCCCGCGACGTGCCGCGCCCAGGGCGTCGCCCGCACGGTCCTCCAGAACCTCGGGACGCGGCCGACGAAGGCGATGATCGCGGAGGACGCGCGGTCGCGGATGCGCGACGCCTCTCCGCCGAGCTGGCTCAAGGAGTACGTGCGGGTCGCGAAGTACGGCGACGAGATGCCCGACTGGATGGAGATCCCTCACGCAATCATCAACCCCCGCGCCATCCAGGAGAACGCGGAGGCGGAGGGGCCGGCCGGCGAAGAGAACGGCGACGACGCCGAGGAGGAGTACCTCAGCTACGCCATCCCCGGCGGCATGACGATCCACCCGCAGGAAGTGAAGTCCCAGTTCGTGCCGTGGTGGTACGTCGTCGACGCGGACGTCGGAGCCATGTATCCGACGATCCTCCGCGCGCGGAACGTCGGCCCTGACACCGTGCGCCTGGCGCGCAAAGGCGACACGCCGGACGATTGGGTCTGGCTGTACAAGATTAACGACGAGTTCGCCAAGGACGAGCGGTTCGTGTTCCGTCCCGTCGGCCCCGAGGAGAACTTCGCGAAGCCCGGCCAAGGGATCATGGTCGGCGTGAAGATCGACAAGACGCCGGGCCTTGTGCCGCTTGCGATGAAGGGCATCATGGGCATCGCGACAAAGCTCAAGCGCCAGCTCGGCGCGGCAAAGAAGGATACCAAAGTCCCTAAATCGGAGGTGGACCGACTCAACATGGCCTACGCGTCGATCAAGGCGACGCGCAACGCCGGGACGCACGGCCAGATGCTCGCCGTGAACGTCTCGTGCCGCGGCTTCAACCTGTGGGCGGGAGCGGAGATCACGACGATCGGACAGAAGATTCTAGCGGATTCGGTGAAATTCCTTAACGACCTAGGAAATGGAAATCGTGTCGTCGTCTATAGTGATACGGACGGGGCATACATTGCGTGTGGACGATCGGGGCGAGCGCAAATGCACATAGCGGAAGCCCTCGGTGTCGAGTTCGAAACGCGCGAGGACTCGTGGATCGTGGAACCCACGAAAGCCACCGACGCCATCCAGCAGCTGAATGTGAAATGGCGAAACTACCTTGGATATGATGATTTCGAATTCGAGGCCGGCCACCACGACGCCATGATCTTCGTCGTGCACAAGAACTACCTCATCTTCGACGTGAAGAACGGCAAGCTCAAGATGCAGACGAAGGGTAACAACTTCCGCGGCAGCGACAAGGCGCCCTTGGCGCAGAAGATCCTCGAGTCGATCATGGTGAACTCGCTCAAGGACATGGTGGAGTGGGACGACGAGGAGAAGGCGCGCGAGGGCATGAAGGCCGCCATCAAGCGGCACACGCAGGATGCGATCAAGGCGCTCGACCCGTCGAAGTTCGAGCGCGACGACCTCACGCTCATCCAGCTCGTGCAGCCGGCGGATTCGTACGCGCGCGTCGGGAAGGAGCTTGGCGAATCGGCGTGGACGAAGCGCGCCCGCGCCCTCGAGACCGTGACGGGCGAGAAGCTGCGCATCGCGAAGAAGTACCGGTTCGTCGTCTGCAAGAAGCCCCTTCCGGGGGTCGACAAGCCGTCCGCGAAGGGCCTCAAGCCGCTCGACTTCATGTGGCCCCTCGAGGCGCTCGAGAACCCGAAGTGGAAGGCGGCGGCCGAGATCGACCTCGCCTGGTACAAGGACATGATCCAGAAGTACGTGCGCGGCGCCTTCGGGTTCGAGGACCTCGAGCTCCACGCGCAGAAGGGCCTCGACGCCTGGATGTAGCCCCAAACGGTTTATGGGGCGGCGTCCCAATCCTGGGTCGTGAAGCTCCTTCTCGCCCTCGCGGTCCTCGTCCTCGTCGCGCCGACCGCGGCCGCGCAGGGGACGATCAAGGTCCGCGTCACGCCCCAGTCCGAGAGCGCCACCGTCACGGCGGGCGAACGGAAGGACCTCCCCCTCACCGTCGTCGTCGAGTTCGTCGGGACGAGCTGCCAGCAGGGCGCGGAGGTCGGCGTGAGCCTCGTCCTCGGGACGTTCCCGTCGTGGGCCGGCGCGAGCATCCGTCCGCAAAGCGCGAGGTACGTCCACCCCAAGGAGACGAAGTCGGCGACGCTCGAGATCCTCGCCGACGAGGAGACCGCCCCGGACGGCGGGACCGTCACGTACCAGATCGAGCCGCTTCTTTCGCAACCGAACGCGACCGCGTGCCCGTCCTCGCCCGGCGTCGACGCGCCCAAAGCGAAGGTCACGGCGACGGTCGTGAACAAGGCCAAGACGGCGCCGGCTTCGAGCGACAGCGGCCTCGGCGGCGGGAGCCCCGGCCCTTCGACGCTACTCGTACTGGTCGCCCTGGGTCTCGGGTTGGCCGGGCGCCGACGGCGCAGGTAGCGTCGGCGACTTCCGGGCGTCGTCGATGAGGAAGACCGTGACCGCGCCTAGGACGAGGAGGATGCCGAGGGTCTTCTCCCAGCCGAACCGTTCGCCGACGAGGAAATAGGAGAAGACGGCCGTCGCGGCGATCTCGATCCCGAGGAGGGTCGCGGTGAAGGCGGCGCCCGCGTTGCGGACGGCGATCGAGTAGAGTTGGAACGAGATGAAGCTCGGGAAGACGATGTAGAACGCGAGCCGGACCCAGGTCCACGTGTCGGCCTCGATGTGGAAGCGCTCCGACGGCACAAGGAGCGTCGCGACGAGGAAGACGGCGCCGCTTGTGAGGAACGCCGTGAGCGTGAGCTCGGAGTCCTCGTACTTGGGGCCGAGGTGCTTGAGGTAGAGCGTGTAGAAGGTCCAGCCCAGGACTCCGAGGAGGCCGAGCGCGAGGCCGAGGAGGGCGCGGTCGCCGAGGTGGATGCCTCGGCTGGGCTCGAGGACGGCGAGGGCGCCGCCGCCGATCGTGAGGACGATCGTGGGCAGGAACAGGCGTGGGGGCTTCTCGCCGAGGTTCCGCCTCGCGATCCAGGCGACGAGGAGGGGGCTGAGGTAGATGAGGAGCGCCGCGATGGTGGGCTCGAGGTACTGGAGGCTTCCGAGGTAGGCGCCGAACGTGAACCCGAGGCCGAGGGTCCCGAGGAGCCATACCTTGGGGTCGCGGCCGAGGATGCGGAGGGAGCGGACGAAGACGCGCGGCCCGATGACGATCGCGAAGAGGACGAGGCTCCCCGCCGTGCGGACGGTGTTGAGGGTGAAGACGCCCATGTCCTCGAGGAGGAGGGTCCCGAGCGGGGCCAGGGGGCCCCACGCCGAGTAGGCGAGGACGGCGGCGACGAGGCCTTTCGTCTTGGACACGCTCGGCGCGAGCCGGACCCTGTGCTTTAGGCCTTCGGCGGGCGGGAACCTTTTTACAAAGCAGGGCTTCCCTCGCCGGAATGGCCGGGAACGCCATGCCGGAGCCGCTTCTCAAGGAGACGGCCTGGTCGGTGGAACTCGAGAAGTCCGTGGCGGACGAGCTCACGACGCACCAGTACGAGCCGACGTGGCGCACGGCGCCCCGCGAGCCGAAAGTGTTCGCGATCGACACGCCGCCGCCCTATCCGAGCGGCCGGTGGCACGTCGGCGCGGTCGCCCACTACGCGCTCATCGACGTGATTGCCCGTTCGCGCCGGATGATGGGGGAAAAGGTCCTCTTCCCGTGGGGCCTCGACCGCAACGGCATCAACATCGAGCTCACGGTCGAGAAGAAGTTCAACCGGAAGATGCACACGTTCCCTCGCGAAGAGTTCCTGGAGCTTTGCCGCAAGGAGATCGAGCAGATCGGGAACCAGCTCGTCGCCATCGCCCACCGGGTCGGCATGAGCTGCGACTTCGCGAACCCGTACGCGACGGACAGCCCCGAGTACCGGGCGCTCTCGCAGCGGATCTTCATCGAGTTGTGGCAGAAGGGGTTCATCGTCGAGGACCTTCGCCCCAACAACTACTGCCCCGACTGCCGCACGACGATCGCGGACGCCGAGGTCTACTACGAGGAGCGCGACACTACGCTCTACCACGTCAAGTGGGACTTGGAGAAGCCCGTCGGGGGCCGGGACCACCTCGTCATCGCGACGACGCGGCCCGAACTCATGGCGGCGTGCCAGATCGTCCTCGTGAACCCCGACGACGAACGGTACCGGGGCCTCGCCGGCTCGAAGGTCCGGATCCCCACGTACGACCGGCTCGTCCCGGTCCGCGCCCACCCGACCGTCGACGCGTCGTTCGGGACGGGCGCGATGATGATCTGCTCGTACGGCGACTTCACGGATGTCGCGCTGTTCCGGGAGCTCTCGCTCCAGCCCATCAACGCGATCGGCCAGGACGGCCTCATGACGGAGGCGGGCGGCCACCTCAAGGGCATCCACGTCAAGAAGGCCCGCGTCGCGCAGGTGGAGAAGCTCAAGGCCGAAGGCCGGATCGTCAAAGAGGAGCCGAAGAAGCAGAAGTTCCCCATCTGCGAGCGGAGCAAGACGCCCGTCGAGCTCATCCAGCTCAAGGAATGGTACGTGAAGCAGGTCGACTACGTCGCGGACCTCAAGAAGGCCGCACACGAGATGGAGTTCCATCCTGACAAGCACCGCCAGATCCTCCTCGACTGGATCGACACGGTCACGATCGACTGGCCCATCTCGCGACGCCGCTACTACCACACCGAGATCCCGGTCTGGTACTGCAAGAAGTGCCGCACCCCGCACGTCCCGAAGCCGGGGCCCTACTACCAGCCGTGGAAGCAGAAGGCACCCCCTGAGATCGCAAAGTGCTCGAAGTGCGGCCACGGCGAGATGGAGGGCGAGGAGAAGGTGTTCGACACGTGGATGGACTCGTCGAGCTCCCAGTTCTACGTCCTCCATTACCAGGACGATCGCGCGTGGTTCGCGAAGAACTACCCGTGTACGGTGCGCTGCAACGGCCGCGACATCATCCGGACGTGGCTCCACTACTCGTCCTTGAAGAGCCAGCTCCTCCTGGGCAAGGCCCCGTACGAGCACGTGTGGATCAGCGGCCTAGGGATGGACGAGAAGGGCCGCAAGATGTCCAAGAGCCTCGGCAACGTCATCGACCCGGACGAGGTCTTGAACGAATTCGGCGCGGACGCGTTCCGGTTCTGGGCCGCAAGCGACTCGACGACGGGCGACGACTTCCGCATCAGCAAGGACCGCATCTCCGGCGCGCGCAAGTTCCTGAGCAAGGTCCACAACGTCTCGCGCTTCGTCTCGGCCTTCCCGGTCAAAGCCGGGCGCCCGGCGACCCTCGACCCGACGGACCAGTGGATCCTCGCCGAGGCCAACAAGCTCATCGCGGCCTGCCGCGACGCGTACGCCGGCTTCGACTTCTTCACGGCGAGCAACAAGCTTCGCGACTTCGTGTGGAACCTGTTCGCGCCGCACTACCTCGAGATGGCGAAGCGGCGCGCGTACGCGGGCGACGCGAGCGCCCGCTGGACCCTCCACACGGTCCTTCGCGCCGTCCTCCTGCTCCTTGCGCCGATCTCGCCGTTCCTTCCCTACACCGCCGCGAAGCAGCTCTACGGGATCGACGTCCACCGGTCGCTCCTTCCCCAGCCAATCACGGGCGTGAACGCGACCCTCGCGGACAAGACGCCCCTCGTCGAGTCCTTCAACAGCCAGGTCTGGAAGGCGAAGAAGGAGAAGGGCATCCCGCTGAGCGCGCCGCTTTCGGGCGTCGAGGTGCCGGCCGAACTATCCGACTTCCGCCGCGGCTTCGTCGAGATGCACAACCTGCAAGGTTGACCGGGGTCGATGCATCCATAGCCAGCCGCGCCGTTTCGGACGCATGGGCCGCGGGTCACCGCTGCGCGCAATCCTGGTCACGGCCGCGTGGTTCTGGTTCCTGCTCGCCCCATTCTTGCTTTCCGGTTTGGAGGAGGGCGTTGAAAGCTACGGTGAGGGGCTTGTCTCGGCCGTCCTCTTGTGGGCGCCCATGTTGGTCGCGACCGTGTTCACCTTCGTCGGGCCCCGTCTCGGCGGGATCATTTCCGCGGGCATCTTCCTGGCCATACCGGTCCTCATGGTGCTCACCTACGGGTCCGGGCTCGGCCTCTTGGTCATACCGTCGGGCGTGGCCCTTGTTTTCGCGAACGTGGTGAAGGCCAAGGAGCAGCCGTCGCCGCCGGAAGGGCCGCCTGCTGCTCCGTTGCCGCCCTTGCGTCGCACGTAGACGGCGTGAGGCGTCTTTCAGCGCCGGCCCGCCCAACCTAGGGCGTCGCCTGCCCTGGCTTCGGGCCGAGCGTGAAGACGATCGTCTTGAGTTCGGTCATCTCCTCGATGCTATACCCGATGCCTTCGCGTCCGACGCCGCTCTCGCGCTGTCCGCCGAAGGGGAAATGGCCGACGCCGTGCTTGGGAAGGTCGTTGATGGTGACCTCGCCGCACGAGAGGCGCTTCGCGGCGCGCCACATCCGCGGGAACGATTTCGTGAAGACGCACGAGTCGAGCCCGTAGGGCGTCTTCGTCGCTAGGTCGATGGCCTCGTCGGTGGAGCCGGCCTCCATGATGGGAAGGACCGGGCCGAACGTCTCCTCCGTCGCGATGCGCATCGTGGGCGTGACGCTTCCAAGGATGGTGGGTTCGATGAACTGGCCGCGGCGCTTGCCGCCCGCGACCACCTTCGCGCCCTGCTTCACGGCCTCGTCGATGAGGGCCTCGACACGCTTCACAGCCTCGGTCGTGATGAGGGGGCCGACCTTCGTCGCCTCGTCCCGCGGGTCCCCTGCGACCCAGGCCTTCGCCGATTTGGCGCACTCGGCGACGAACTCGGCCGCCACCTTCCGGTCGACGATCGCGACGCTCACGGCGTCGCACCGTTGGCCCGCGTTCTTGAAAGCCCCCTCGACGCACTTCGCGGCGGCGACGGGCACGTCGGCGTCGTCGAAGACGAGCGCGTGGCCCTTCCCGCCAAGCTCGAGGTGGAAGCGCTTCAGCCCGGCGATCGAGTGGATGCGTTTCCCGACGTTCGTCGAACCCGTGAAGCTCACCATGCGGACCCTTGGGTCGGTGACGAGGGCCTCGCCGCTCGTCGCGCCCGAGCCCGTGATCACGTTGAGGGCGCCCGCCGGAAGGCCCGCGAGCTCGAGGACGCGGGCGAGCAGAAGGAGGGAGATGGGCGTCTGGTGGCTCGCCTTCGCGGCGACGGTGTTTCCGGCAAGCAGCGCCGGCGTGATCTTCGCCGTCGGGATGAAGAGCGGATAGTTGAAGGGCCCAATGCAGGCGACGATCCCGAGCGGCTCGCGGATGACGAGGGCCATCTTCCCGACAGTGTCGGGCGCCCAGTCGCCGGGAAGGTACTCGCCTTGGATCTTCGTGGCCTCGAGGTGCGCGGCCCGAAGCCGCTGCGACGTCGCGGACACTTCACCATGCTGGTCGTGGCGGGGCTTTCCCGCCTCGAGGAGGAGGGCCTCCTCGAAGACGGCCCTGTGCTCGAGGATGAGCTGCGCGGCCTTCTCGAGGACGTCGATGCGTTGCGTCCCCGGCATGTCGCGGATGGCCCGCGTCGCGGCGTCGGCGGCGGAGACCGCCGCGGCGGCGCCCGCCTCGCCGGCTTCGGGCACCTGGGCGATGGTGCTGTTGTCGACGGGGTTCGTGACCGGAAGGAGATGCTTCCCCGCCTGCCACCGGCCGCCGATGAACATGTTGAACGTGGGCGCGCCGTCCCCCCGCGCGTAGACGGGCCGGAAGGCTTCGGCGGCGTGGAGCCGCGCCCAGAGGCCGTTCATCGAGGGGCTCACGGTCGCCGCGTTCGTTCGTGCCATGCGCCGCCACAAAGCCGGGCGGCGCGTATGTGCGTTGCTTAGGGCAAGCGCGGTCCCCGCCCGCCCCGGACGATTGCACATTTTTGGACAATGTTAATTAACAGCCGCGTTCTCCCGCACCCTCCGTGAAGCCTGCCGCCCAGCCGAAGCCCGCCCCGCAACCTCCCACCGCTTATGGAGCGGGCGCGATGGACTACCAGGACTACCTCAAGGTCCCCGATCTCCTCGCGCTCCAGCGTCCGCAAAGCCAGCCCGCCCACCACGACGAGATGCTCTTCATCGTCATCCACCAGGCCTTCGAGCTCTGGTTCAAGCTCGTCCTGCACGAGATCGACATGGCGATCCGCCACATGCAGGCGGACGACGTGGGCCACGCGCACCACTCGATGAAGCGCGTCGTGCGCGTGATGCGGCTCTTCGTCCCGCAGATCCACCTCCTCGAAACGATGCGGCCGATCGACTTCCTCGCGTTCCGCGACCACCTCAAGCCCGCAAGCGGCTTCCAGTCCGTGCAGTTTCGGGAGATCGAGTTCGCGGCCGGGCTCAAGGAGCCCGCCTACTTCCGGTTCTTTGAGGGCCGACCCGAGCTCAAGGCGCGGCTTGAGGCGCGCCTCGGCGCGCCCGACCTCGGCGTCGCGTTCTGCGGGCTCGCCCGCCGGCAGGGGCTCGCCCTTCCGGCGACGCTCGACTCCCAACGGCTTCGCACCGACGAACCCACGTGGCACGCGGTCGCGAAGGCGTTCGTGCCCCTCTACGCGAAGCCGACCTCGAACCTCGGCCTGTACGAGCTCGCCGAGACGATGCTCGAGTTCGACGAGGCCTTCGCGTTGTGGCGCCAACACCACGTGAGCGTCGTCGAACGCATCATCGGCAACAAGATCGGCACGGGCGGCTCGAGCGGGGTCGCGTACCTGCGCACGACGACCGGGAAGCGTTGCTTCCCATACCTGTGGGACGTGCGGACTCAGCTGGAACTCGCGGGCGAAACCACGGGTTCCGCGGACCACGGCTGAACAGTTCGACGCGTGTCCTTCGCGAGTTCGACGCGTGCCTGCGGCGCCCGAAAATCCTGCCACATCCACAACATCCACACACTCTTGTGGACTTGTATTTGATAGTCGTTCGCATTAGTACGACTATGTTCCAGGACGCCAACGAATCGTCGCTGCTTCGGCAAGTCGAGCGTCGGCGCATCTTCGACTACCTGCACGCGCGCCCCGGCATCCACCTGCGCAAGATGCAACGCGAACTTGGCATGGCGCTCGGGACCCTCGAGTACCACCTGTACCGCCTGGAACGGGCGGGCATGGTCGCCGTCCGGCGCCTCGGCCGCTTCAAGGCGTACTACCCGGAGGGCATGGTCGACCTACGGGACAAGGACCTCCTCTACTTCCTGCGCCAGGAGATGCCGCGCCGGATTGCCATGGCCACCGTGGAGCGGCCCGGGATCACCTTCCAGGAGCTTGCGGCGTGGGTCCCCATCTCGCCCTCGACCCTTTCCTTCCACCTGCAGAAGCTCACGAAGGCCGGCATCCTGGTCGCGGAAAAGCTCGGCCGGGAGAAGATCTACCGCTGCCCGGACGGCGACCGCGTACGACGCCTCATCATCGAGTTCCGTGCAACCTTCGTCGACGACCTCGTCGACCGGTTCGCCGACGCGTGGGCTTCCGTCGATTCGGGCGCCGCCGCGGAAGCGGCGGCCTCCGCCCCGCCCCTTCCAGGCCCCTTGCCGCTTCCCACGGCCGCCCCGTGAGTCCACGGAAAGGGCCCTCGGCGTCCGCGGAGGCGTCAGGTTAAGGTTATGTGGCCCGCGCGGACATGCCTCGACGCTACCTCGTTCCAGGTCTGGTCATGGTCCGCCAAGAGGTCCACGTCGCACCGGTGTCGGAGGAGGTCGACCGCGTCGTCCTCCCCTTCCTTCCGGAGCGGGGCAACCCGCCCCAGATGCACGCCCACCGCCTCGTGCTCGTCGTCCCGCCCGAGTTCCGTGCGACGGCCGCCAAGATCCGGGATAGGCTTCGCTCCGTGGCCGTCGTGGAGGAGGTCCCCCTCGACCTGGGCACCGACCGCTCCGCCGAGTTCCGGACGGTGCTCGAGGTCATCGCACGGGTCCTCGCGCGCGAGATCGAGAAAGGCCACCGCGTCCACCTCAACCTGAGCTCGGGCTCCAAGATGGTCTGCGTCGCCGCGGGAATGGCCGCGATGGCCCACATCCGGCCCGGCCAAGGAAGCATCTACAACGTCCGACCCGCGGGACACTCGGTGACGAAGGAGGAGTTCGAGGCGCACGGCCGCACGAAGGGCCTCCTCCACGTCGACGAGGTGGAGCCGGTCCCCGTCCTCCTCCCAGAGGCCCTCTCGCTTCGCGTCCTCGGGTTCCTTCGGGAGCAGCCCCGACGGTCCGCCGAGTACCGAGACCTCATCAAGTTCCTTTCGCAGATCCCGGGCTCGGGCTACCAGTCGGCGTCCGTCGCCGGCAAGCGGCTTGTCGCCTGGAACAACGCCGTCACTACGCGGATGGTGCGCAAGGTGCTTACCCCCCTCGAGGACGAGGGCCTGGTCGAGGTGAAGTCCCTCGGGCGCCAGAAGGGCGCCCAGCTCACAAGCCGCGGCATGGTCTACGCGGCGCTCGCCGCGCCCGACGCGGGGGCGCTGCGACGGCCCCTGCCGCTTTGACATCCACGACATCCACAACATTTCTGCATTTGTCTTAGATATTTGGAACGATTAGGCCATGGTCCCGCGATGACCGTCGACGTCCTGGGACTTTTCGAGCTCCACCACCAAAGGTTGCTCCGAAGCATGGAGGAGCTCGCCCACGCCCGGCGGCCCGCCCGGCGGACGGAGCTTTTCCAGCGTTTCCAGACCGACCTTCGACACCATTTCCGCGCCGAGGAGCGCGTCTTGTTCCCTCGCGCCCAGGAAACCGTTCTCACCCGGGGCGACGCGGACCTGTTCGTCCGTGGACGCGCCGAGCACTCCGAGCAGCTTCGGCTCCTTGAGAGCGGGACGAAGCGGCTCGAGGACGCGTCCGCGATCAGTGTCCTCGTGTTCCACGTGTCGCGCGAGCTCCAGCAGCATTTCCGGTTCGAAGAGGACCGACTGTTCCCCGCGGCGCGACGGGCGCTGGGACGGCCTGCGTTGTTGAAGCTTGCAGAAGGTGTCGACGCGGAACCCTCGACGCGCCGGGCGCGCCGGATCACCGTGAGGGCGCGGTAGCCCGGGAGGAGAGGGACGGCGCCAGAATCTACCGGCGCCGGGGGGAAGAGGGAGAGAGGCGGTCCCGCAGTTCGCACAGCAGGACCATCTTCTCGAGCATGCGGGCCTCGTCCACGTTCGCGATCGGCCCTACAACGGGTAGGACGCCGCGGCGAACGGGCGGGCCGGGTGGGCGTGGGGGCGCGTGCATTACCGCCCGCCTGCCACCGCCCGGGCCATGCCGTAGCCCGTGCCCGTGGCCTGGCCGTCGATGCCGCCGCCGGCTACCGAACCGGCGAGGCTCGCGGTCAGGGTCGCGCTCGCCTGGACCTCGAACTTGTTCACTTCATCGATGGTCGAGGCGATCTCGCCCTTGAGGTCGTGGCAGGTCGAGAGGGCGGCCGTCGCGGCCGCCTCGATCTTCGCCTTCACGTCGGCCTTGATCGCCGCGGCGTGCTCCTGGACGGTCTCGATGGTCGCAAGGGCCTTCGCCTTGATCTCAACGACCTTGCTGTAGCTCGCCTGGAGCTCGGCCTCGGCCCGGGCGTGGACCTCGATCGCGGTCTCGAGCGAGGACGCGACCTTGGCGCGGCTGTCCGCCTCGAGGGCGGCTTCGAGCTGGAACGAGGCTTCCATGGTCGCGTGGAACTGGGCCTCGAGCTTCTCTCGCAAGTCCATGGACTTCGTGATCATGGCCTGGGCTTGGCCCTCAACGCGGGCCTTGGCCTCGCCGGAGAGCTGCTTCGAGGTCTCAAGGAGCATGCTGCCCTTGGCCTGGAGTTCCTTCGCGGAGGTGAGGGCGGCGCGGAGGTCGCTCTGGACATCGGCGTTCGCGCGGATGCTCGCTTCCACGTCGGCGCGAAGGTCGGCGTTGACCGAGTCGCCCACGCTGGCGCTGCCGTCCACCCTGCCGCTTGCGTTCACGTCGGCCGAGCCTCGGCCGGAGAAGGCCGACTCGATGGCGCCGGTTGCAGTCGCAAAGCCCGCGATGGATCCCAGGAACAGGAGTCCACCTAGCAGGGCCCAAACTTTCGTCTTGCTGGTTTTGGGTGTCGTCATTAGGTCACCGAGCCAACCCTCGGCTCGGTGCGATATTAAGGAGGTTGGACTCGCGCGTGAAGTGACCCGTGGGCACGAACAGGTCGTCCTAGGGGTTCTTGAATCGGCCGTTGGGGTCCGCGTCGTCCCAGAGGCTCGGGGCCCCCCACATGGTCGCCGCGGCGACGCGGCCCTGGTTAATGTACGAGGACCAGGGGGCCCCCTCGGGGCCGACGGTGAGCGTCACGAAGTCGGTCTGGCCGGAGCAGGTCCATCCGTTGCAGTTTCCCTGCGAGAGTTTTTTTTTTTATGATTCGGCGACCACCGTGAGGAACGTGGCGTTCGGCTCCTGCGCGCCGTACCCGACCGCGAGCACGGCATGGACGCCTTGCCGGTCCTCGAAGTTCGCCGCGTACCCGAGGCCGACCTTGCCGACGCCGCCCACGACGAGGGAGGGGTTGCCGGCGCGCGTCAACCCCTCCGGGGCGACGGGGACCGGCGCGCCCCATGTGCGGCCGTCGTCGCGGGAGACCGCGAGGTACGGCT
>JACPAO010000118.1 GCA_016180755.1 Methanobacteriota archaeon | reverse complement strand
ACCCGGTCGAGCTCGAGCTCGACCTCCCGGAACACTTTCTCGAGCTGTCTGCGCCGGACCTTGTTCACTTGCATCCGCTACCTCGCCTCGTCAGCACCATGGTTAGGCACTAGGTCCCCCGTGGGTCGGGGGCCCGTCGCGCCAAGCCGGATCGCGTTAGCCAGGGGTCGGCGGCGCCAGAGGGCTCTTCGTGCCCTTCTTCGCGAGCTCGCCAAGGCGCGTGCTGATCTTGTGCGCATTGCTGAGCTCGTCCGTGCCGCCGAGCGCGTCCGCGAGTTCCTTGCCCAAAAGGAACACGGCGCGCTTGTGCTGGAGCTTGCTCTTGTGGATGTGCTGCGGCGCGACCCCGTAGGACTCGTAGTCCTTGAAGGACGTGCTCGGTGGCATCGTGGCTCCCGCTCGTTCGACAACGCTTCGTACTTGGCACAACAAGGTGTGCAACTGTATCAGTTCGTCTTTGTGCATCCCATCCCTCTGACCGG
The DNA here is from genome assembly GCA_016180755.1 of Methanobacteriota archaeon. GTDB lineage: Archaea > Thermoplasmatota > E2 > JACPAO01 > JACPAO01 > JACPAO01. The sequence goes on along the minus strand of JACPAO010000118.1, from coordinate 31,242 downwards.
TAGATTTTGCAAACGCTACTTAAGCTTTCGCAAAAAAAACTTCTGGCGCCCAAAAAAACATTTTTTTCTTGACACTCGGCTGAAAAAAACAACCTTTCGCCCCTATCGGGCCGCGGAAAGCGCAGTGGAAGCGGTCCTTCATGTCATCCGCGTCCAACAGGTTTTTCCGGGGGGCCCCTTGTGGCCTTTCCATGCGCCTTGCGCCCCTCCTCCTGGTCGTCGTGGCCCTCGCCGGCTGCGCGACTCCCGCCCAACCGGCCCCAAACACCTACGCCGAGCTCCTCAAGAGCCCCATCCGCGGCCTCAGCGCCGACGAGATCGCAAGCCTCGAGAACGGAAGCGGCGCCGGCCTCGCCCTCCCGGCTGAGCTCAACGGGTATCCCGGCCCCAAGCACATCCTGGAGTTCCGGGACGAACTCCGCCTCAACGAGAGCCAGCTCGAACGGATCCAGGCCCTCTTCGACGCCATGCGGGGCCAAGCCCAGGCCGCCGGACGCCGGGTCTTGGCGGCCTACCAGGCCCTCGACGAGTGGTTCCGGGCGGGCGCCGAGGACGAGGCCGCCCTCGACGGCCTCGTCGAGGAGGTTGGCCAGGCCGAGGCGGCCCTGCGGGCCATCCACCTCCGGGCCCACCTCGAGGCCCTGCCTGTCCTGACGCCCCACCAGCGCGCGATGTACCAGGAGCTTCGAGGCTACGGAACGGCCGACCACGCCTCGCATGCCCACTAGGGACCACCTAGTGCCTAACTCGGCTCGCCAAACGACAGGTACATCGGCCCCTGCCAACCTTGGTGCCCCGTGGCTAGGCGGGGCACGGGGGAGAAGCCGGACGCCGATGATCTCATCCAAAGACTTCGAGCCGTCGAGCTCCGACAGGCCGAGACGGAAACCCGGCTGGAACGCGTCGAGCGCGGGGCCCGCAGCGACCCGAGACCCCTTCCCGTTCCCCCGGCGCCCGCTCCGGAGCCCGTCCCCATGCGGGCCGTCGAAAAGCCACTCCCGCCCCCGGTCGGCGGCGACACCCAGAGCCTAGAGCGGCGCCTGGGTGCCAATTGGCTGCCCAAGGCCGGCATGCTCGTTCTCATCCTCGGCTTCGTCTTCTTCCTGCGTTACGCATTCGATCAGGGTTGGATCAACCGACCCTCCCGCATCGGGATGGGCGTCGCCGCCGGGCTGGTTCTGGCGGCAATCGGCGAGGCGCTTTTGCGCCGGGACCGAGGACGCTTCGATATCTACGCGCAGGTCCTCGCCGGCGGCGGCTTCGTCATCACGTATTTTTCGCTCTTTGCCGCCCACGCCTTTCCCGACTATCGCGCCGAGACCGGCTTCACGCTCGAACTCTCGGCCTCCCTCATGTGGGCATCTGCGGTGGGCCTAGGCGCTTACGCGTACTATCGGAATGCACCGATCCTTGTGGTTGAGGCCCTCCTTTTGGGCACGCTTTCCTCCATGTACGGGAGTCCGTGGCAGCCCTTCTCCGTATTCTACGTCGTCGCACTTGCGACTGCGGTCGCCGTCGCGGCGGACCGAAAGGCGTGGGACCACGTCCTCCTCGCGGCCGTCGCCGTCTCCTACGGAAACCTCGCGTTTCTGGTCGCCGCCGATGCCGAGAACGCCTGGTGGGGCCTGGCCGGGGCGGGTCTCCTGGCCGTCCTCCTGACGTTCATCGTGGGCCGCGGGCGGCCCGCGGCGTCGGATCGCCCCCTGCCATTTTGGTCGGTCGCCGCCGCCCTCACCCTCCTTGGTACGTGGACCATTGCGCTCCTCGCCTTCGGGCAGCTCGACCTCGACCCGAAGGCCGTGCCAGGACCGTTCACCGCCGCCTTCGGTGCGGCCGCCATCGCGCTCGCCCTCGCGTGGCGCACGGAGCTCCTCACCCGCGAGGCCTGGGGGCTCTCGGGGACCATCATGATTCTCGCGTGGCCGCCCATCCAATTCGACGATGTGGCGACGGCAATCGCGTGGGCGGGACTCGGTGCCTTGGCCGCGGCCGTCCAATTCGTTCGCCACTCAACGTTTGTCGCTGCCGCGCTCGTTTCCACGGGGGCCCTCCTTCTTGGACACCTCATGCTCTTTGAGATCGCCAAGATGGACGACGGTTCGCTCGATCTTGGCCTTGCCGCCGTTCCGTTTCTCCTAGCGACGGCGGCGTTCGCCGCAGCGTGGTGGAAGGAAGATGAACTCGTCCCGGAAAACGGGGTCTTGCTGGCCGTGCCCCATCTTGCGCTGTGCGTCGCCTTTCCCATCACGTACCTCGGCGCGGCGCTCGAAGGCTTCCAGATTGCGATTGCGTGGGCCGCGCTGGGTACCATCATCCTCGTTGCCGGACTCGTCGCCAAGCGGGCCCACCTTCGAATGGCCGCATTGGGCGTGTTCGCCCTCGTGCTCGGCCGCGTGTTCATCATCGACCTCGTGGAACTCGACGTCGTTGTGAGGATCATCACCTTCCTCGCCGTCGGAGCCCTGCTGTTGGTCGCGGGTTTCCTGTACGCGCGACGCCGTGGGCCCAGCGCCGTAGTCACCCAGAACCGCCCGAGTTAGGCACTATGTGGCCGGCTAGCCGTAGTGCCTAACTGGGTCCATCCGCGGGGCCTACTGAAGGTCGTCGCGGGCGAAGACCTCGACCTCGGCCGGCTTCTTCTGGATGTTCCCAAGCTTCGCGCCGACCACGGTCTTGATCTTCTTCTCGGCCGCGATGTCGAGGAGGCGCTGGGTGATGACGCCGTCGAACACGACGGCCTCCACCCCGTCCTTCGTGTTGCGAAGGATCTCGGCGAGGTCGCGGACGGCAATCTCCTTCTGGACCTCGACGCCGCCGGCCCCTAGGAGCGTCGCCTTCAGGCTGCCCTGGAGCTGGTCGAGGATCTGCTTGAACGTGGATTGGGGACCGCTAAGGGCCTTCGCGGGCGGCGGGGGCGCCTCGGAGCGCTCCTCGCGTCCGCCCTCGGGGCCGCGCAGCCGTCCGAAGAGGCCGCGTCGGCGCGGCTCCTCCTCGCGTCGCTCCTCCCGCCGGGGCTCCTCGCGTCGCGGCTCGTCCCGGCGTTCGTCGCGGCGCTGGTCAGGGCGGCGGTCCTCCATTCGGCGCTCCTCACGCGACACCTGCTGGGGCGGGCGGGACGGGGGCTGCATCGCCTCGGGGCCCTCCCGCATGACGTCGGGGCCCGCGAGCTTGTCGAGCTCCCGGTCATGGGCGCTCTGGGCCTTCTCCAGGAACGCCCGGTCCTTGGTCGAGCCTTCCGGGCGCTTGTACTGGATGCCGTACATCTCGGCAAACTGTTCGGCCGGGATCTTGTTCTTGAGCGCCTTCATGATGAGCTTGTGGGGAAGTTCCTCCACCTCGCGCGTCTGGGGGGCGCGCGCGACGAAATCGATCTCCGCCGTCTGAAGGAGCTCGCGGACGATGAGCTCTCCGCCGCGGTCGCCGTCGACGAACGCCGTCGTCGCGACCTCCCGGCTGAGGTCCTGGATCGACTTGGGGACGTTCGTGCCCTCCACGGCGATCGCGTTCTTGACGCCGTGCTTGAGGAGGTTGAGGACGTCGTTGCGGCCCTCGACGATGATGACCGCGTCGCTCTTTCCGATGTTGGGGCCCGCGGGCAGGCGGTCGGGGCCCCAGCGCGTGATCTCGGCGGTCTGGACGGCCGCACGGACCTCCTCCGTGAGGAGTTCCGAGTCGGCGGCGTCCGAGTCCATGATGCCGGAGAGGAGCGCCTTGGCGCGGTCGATGACCTGCTTTCGGCGCGCGGTCCGGACATCCTCGATGAGCTGGACGTTGATCTGGGCCTTGCAGGGCCCGACGCGGTCGATCGATTCGAGCGCGGCCGCGAGGATCGCGGTCTCGACCTTGTCGAGGCTCGAGGGCAGGTAGATCGTGCCTTCGGACTTGCCCTTCTTCGCGTCGATGTCGACCTCGATGCGGCCGATCCGGGCGCTCTTCTGCAGGTCGCGAAGGTCCAACTCGTTGCCGAGGAGGCCCTCTGTCTGCCCGAAGATGGCGCCGACGACATCAGGTTTCTCGATGATGCCGTCTGCCTTGATTTGGGCCTTGATCATGTACTTCGTCGTGGTTGGGTCAGGAATCATTGCTGCACTTCCTTGGGGTCGGAAAAACGGGCCTTGGCGCCTCGGCCGAGGCCTACGGCCCATGCCGTGGGCGACGCCGTTCGTCGTCAGGAGGGGCTCCCGGAGGAGCCGCGTGATGAGAGGAAAGGTCGAGGAAGCCGGAGTGACACGCTCCGGGGGGACCCTGTTTTTCCAGCCGAAACATTGGCGCTTACTAGTTAACCGTTTTGGGTTTCGTCGCCCGTTTCCCGGAACGGGCGAAGGGGGCCGGGGCCCAATCCCCACCAGGGGATGCCGTGGTCCGGCTCCGCCACGTCCACGATGGGGCTTCCCGCACTCACGAGCCAAGGCCACTCATGGACCCCTAGCGCAAAGGTCCCGTTGAGCGCGAGGATTCCGCCGTCGCGAAGGGAGACGCTGACCGAATCGGTGTTCCGCCATAGGGAAACCGTGCTGAGCGCGGCCAGAGGCCCCGGGGCGAAGGTCTGCTTCCGCGTGTTGAACAGGGAGAGAGAGCCCGAAAGCTTGCCGTCGTTGGCGGACATCCCCAGCATGTACTGGGCCCCGGGCTCGCCGGGGGTGTACCACACCGTTCGGCCGGCCTTCAAGGCGTCCTCGACGGCGACGAGCTCCGCGTCCGCCAGTTGGTCCGGCGTCGGCTGGTTGCATCGGCAGGAGACGCGTGAGTTGGGCTGCCGGTTCTGGACAACACCGACGTCGTTGGACGCGACGCCTTGGAACCGGGATTCGACGGTCGCGATCTGGTTGGTCCCGTCGTCGACCCAGAAGCGCCAGGTGTAGGCGCGGTTGCCGGCGTCGGGGTAGTAGGTGCCCGCAAACGGCGCCGCGCCGGGATGCTGCAACTTGTGGGCCTGGTAGTTGGTGAGCGTCGGATCGGCCTGGACCGCGTCCCAAGCCTTCGCGAGGGTGTGCACAAGGCCGGCCGTCTTCGCGCTGAAGAAGTCTTTCCCGACCACGACCGCGGCCTCAGGCCGACGCGTGACGAGAGGTTGGGCTTCGCCCGAGCCCCAAGGGACCGCCGCCGAGCCCGGCTGGAAGACGTCGAGGTGGCGGGTGGTGTTCTGCCAGTACCAGACGCCCTCGTGCTCGAACGGCAGCCGCAGTTCCTCCTTGAGCGGGACCGGGGCGCGCGCACCGACCCAGAGTAGGTGGCTGGACTTGGGGGGCGGCTTGGCGCTGCGGCTGGCCGAGGGCGTCGGCATCGGCTTGGCGCTCGAAGCGCCCGACTGCACGAACTTCGAGCTCGGCTGGACGACGAAGACGCGCTCGCCGTCCAGTTGGGTCTCGCGAAGCGGCGTGAAGTTGAGCCAATGGGTCACGTTGGAGACCTGGCCGGGCCCGGTGAAGAAGGTGAAGGTCCGGTTGAACGAAAGGGTCCGACCCAGCGTGAGCACGCGCCCCTCGAGCGACCCCCAGTCAGGGTCCTCGTCGGCGTCGGCCACGCGGGGATACAGGCGTGTACGCTCCACGGTCGTCTGGCATTCGCCGCCGAAGCACATGACATGCACGTTGGGATGCTCCGTGAACACGAGGCGTCTTGTCGCAAGCTCCCGGGCGGTGGTCGCGTTGAAGGAGGCGAGGGCCGCGTCGGACGGATCCAGGTCGGTCGCCCGCGTTTCGATCATGACGCTTGCGGTGGGCCGCAGGAACGCGTCGCGGACCGTGGCGTTTCCGAGGATGCTCCGCTCGAAGTACCGATGGTCGGTGTAGGCTTCGACCGTCTCCTTGAAATCGCCGCCTTCGAACGCGAACCGTTTCGTGTGGCCCGTGACGTTCGAACTGAGGCGAAGGTATTCCCCGATCGTGGACGACCCGACGCGCAGGCTCGTGGGCCCAAGGGGGGCGTCCGCCGCCGAGGCGGGACCCCCCGGGCCCTCGGCGCAGCCGGCAAGCGACGCCACGACGAGCAGCACGAGTGGGAGAAGGGCGGACGGTCGGGGCACGGCGGAGCGACTACGCTGTGCCTCGGCTCTTCAACATTATGGCTGGACCCTTCAAGGGTGGAGCCCCGCAGCGGGTCGAAACCGGCTTAACCCCCCGCCCTTTTACGCTTCCTGTCGATAGATGCGGGTAGGGTTTATCGTCATTGGACTACTCATGGTCGGTTCGGCCATGGCCCTTTCCGCCGTCGCCCGGTACGACGGCGTCCTCGGGGCCACGACGCCCGGGGAGATCCTCGGCCCGGAAGGTCCGCGCCAGGGAACCCTGCGGATCCGCGTCGTCGGGACCCCCGACGACACATCGAGCCGGTTCGAAGCGTTCCGGCTCCATCTTCTTGTCCCGGCGCCGATGGACGCGCAGATGATGGAGCACCGGTACGTCCCCGTCGAGTTCGCGGACGAACCGGGGCCGATTGCGTTCCTCGCCTTCGAAGACGAGGCGCCGCCCGTGGGCGCCCTCCTCGTCGTGTCCGCCGACGTCCGCACGCACTGGCCCATCGAGCCCGAGCGCGTCGGACCAGTGGAACCGATCGTTTTCCTCGAAGGCTTCGACGTCCACGAGCCCCTGCTCTTCAAGTAGCGAGGACTAGACCGCCAAAACTTCGTGGCCGCACGTGAAGCACGTGAGCATCCGGCGTCGGTCCAAGGACCGGATCGTCGCGTACACGTGCGAGCCGCACGTCACGCATCGGTGCGACGCGAGCTCGACCACGCGGCCATGCGAGGCAAGGACCGCGATCCCGGCCACGATGAGGAACCCTACGACGATGAGCATGGAGAGCGTCGACTGCGTGACCCAGCCCAGCTGCATGCCCTCGTAGATGGCGCGGGTCAACAGCGCCAAGAAACCCAGGCCAAGGCTCGCGATGAGGGCGGCGGACATGGCCCAGGATTTCCGCATTAACCAACGTTCTCAACGCTTCGAGTTAAGAAGATTTCGGATAGGGTAGTAATCTCCGGAAGAAAGGCGCTTGAAGGCGAGCCAGGGCCGCCCCCGCCAGGGGGTCCCAAAGGGCTTAAGGGCACGCCTGAATGGCCGCGCCCGTGCCGCCCCGGCGCCTCGACGCCCACCCCCTTACCACCCTACGGCGCGGGCCCCCCGTCGCGTTCCGCCGAAACGGTCGACCCGCCCGCGGATTCGGCGAAGAGCCCATCGCGGTCGCCCTGTACGCGGCCAACCGGCGGGTCCTCTCCCGCAGCATGCGGTACCATCGCGCCCGCGGCTACTTCTGCGGGGTCGGCCAGTGCACGCACTGCTTCATGGGCGTGAACGGCGTCCCCAACCAACGCACCTGCGAGACCCCCTGCGAGCCGCTTGGCTGGGTGGAGGACCAGAACGCCCTGCCCAACGCCGAGTTCGACGCCCTCGCGGCGGCGGACGTCGCGTTCCCGTCGTACCTGGACGCGCACCGGGCCTTCATCCGGCCCGCGTTCCTCCGGCCCCTCTACACCCGGGTGATCCGGATGATGGCGGGCTTCGGGAAGGCCCCGCGCACGCCGGTCGCGCAATCCTACCGGCACGAGAGCCTCACGACCGACGTCTGCGTGGTCGGGGCCGGTCCCGCGGGCCTCGCCGCGGCCGAGGCGGCAAGCAGCACCGGACTGCACGTCACCCTCCTCGAGCGCGACGAGGGCGTCGGCGGCCGGCTCAACCGGCTTCCCACCCCCTTCCTTTCGACGGCCCCGGACGCCCCCCAGCAGGAGGGGAAGGCGTGGGCGGCCGCCCAGCTCACCCGGCTCGAGCACCAAGGCGTGCGTGTGCTCACGGGGACCCGGCTCATCGGCATCTACGAGGGCCACCGACTCGCCGCCGCGACGCGGACCCGACTCGTCGAGGTCGAGGCCCGGGCCACGATCCTCGCAACGGGCGCGCTTGACGCGTACCGGCCTTTCCCGGGAAGCGACCGCGCGGGCGTCATGCTCGCCGACGGGGCCCTGCGGATGCTCAACGAGTTCGGCGTCCTCCCCGGGGCCGACGTCGCCATCGTCGGCGCGACGCGCCAAGCCTGCCTCCTCGCCCGCGACGTGGAGGCCTGCGGGGGCCGCGTCGCGGCGATCGTGGACGAGGGCCAGGAGCCGGCCCGGCGGCCCCCGCTCGTCGAGGAGGCCCGCAAGCGGGGCGTCCCCGTCCGCTGGGGCGCGAGGATCAAGCGGGTCGTGGGCCGCGTCGAGCCGCGCGCGCTCCTTCTCTCCGACGACCGGATCCCGTGCGACGCCGTGGTGCTTGCGACCGGCCGGCATCCCGCCGTCGAACTCCCTCAGCAGGCCGGCTGCCGGATCGGGTACGACGCGGCCGACGGCGGTTTCCGGCCCGACGTGAACGCGGACCTCGAGACAAGCGCCGCCCACGTCTTTGCGGCGGGCTCTGGCCTCCACGTCGCGGACGAGTGGACGAGCCACCTGAGCGGCCGCCTCGCCGGCCGGGCCGCCCTCCACGGGCTCTCCCACCTCCTTGACGACGAGCCGCTTGCGGCCGCCCGCGAAGCCTACGAAGCCCACCTTCGACGCATCGGCCGTCGGCGCCTTGTGGAGGTCCCGCCGTGAAGGCCATCCTCTGTCCCTGCGAGGACATCACGGTCGCCGAGGTGGAGGACGTCGCCCGGCACGGCTACACGACGGTCGAGGACGTGAAGCGTTACACGGGCCTCGCGACCGGCTCTTGCCAGGGCCGCCTGTGCCTTGCGCCCTGCCTCGAGATCCTCGCCCGCGTCACGGGAAGACCTCCCGCCGAACTCGGCCTCATCCGGTTCCGTCCGCCCGTCGAGCCGGTCCCGCTGGGGCTCCTTGCGGCGGGCGCCGCGCCCCACAAGCCGAAGGAGGGGCTTCCGGATTGAAGGCCCGCACGCGCGTCGCGATCATCGGGGCCGGCATCGTCGGCCTCATGACGGCCCTCCACCTTGCCCGGCGCGGCGTCACGGACGTCGTCGTCCTCGACCGGGCCCCGGCGCTCCTTCTGGGCGCCTCGGGACGCAACGGGGGCGGCATCCGGGCGCAGTGGACGACCGCGGAGAACATCGAGCTCGCGAAACGGTCGATCGAGCAGTTTGAGCGCCTCGCCCGCGACACGGGCCACAACACGTGGTTCCGCCAGGGCGGGTACCTGTTCCTCGCGCGCACGGAGGAGCAGCTTTCCAACCTGCGGAAGGCGGCCGCCTTCCAGAACGCGCACGGCGTCCGGACGCGTCTCGTCGACGCAGACGGCGCGCGCCGGATCGTCCCGCCGCTCTCGACCGAGGGGATCCTGGGAGGCGCGTTCAACCCGGACGACGGGACGCTCTTCCCGTGGCCGGTCGTCCACGGCGTCGCCGAGGAGGTCCGCCGGCGCGGCGTGGAGATCGTCCTCAACGCGGACGTCGTGGGCTTCGACACGGCCGGCGGCAAGGTCCGCGCGGTCGTCACCTCGCGCGGACGCGTCGAGGCCGACCACGTGCTCCTTGCGGCGGGCGCGCGAAGCCCGAGCGTCGCGGCCTTGCTTGGCATCGACCTGCCCACCCGGCCGCAGCGGCACGAGATCCTCGTCACGGAGGCGCTCAAGCCGTTCTTCGATCCGATGCTCGTCGACCTCAGCAACGGCCTCTACGCGAGCCAGGCGATGCGCGGCGAGGTGATCGGGGGCGTGAGCCATCCCCACGTCGACGGCCACAGCCAGGAGTCGAGCCTCGCCTTCGCCTCCACGTTCGCCCGCGCGCTCACGCGGCTCCTGCCGCAGCTCACCGGCGTGCGCGCGCTTCGGCAGTGGGCCGGCTCCTACGACCTCACGCCCGACGCCCGTCCCATCCTGGGCCTCGCGGGGGCGTTCGACAACTTCTACGTGGCGTGCGGGTTCACGGGGCACGGGTTCATGATCGCGCCGATGACCGGCCAGCTCCTTGCGGAGCTCATGACCGGCGGCAAGCCGAGCCTGCCCATCGACGGCTTCCGCCTCTCGCGGTTCGCCGAGGGCGACCTCGCAAAGGAATCGATGGTCATCGGATGAGGGCGGCCGTCGACCCCGCCAGTTAGGCACTAGGTTGGCGGGGGCCGACAGCCTTTATCTGGGATGGCGGCGCTCGAACCTGCTACCCATGCGCATCGAAACGGTCGTGGCCCTCGTCGGCCTCACGGTGCTCGTGGCCGGCTGCACCGGAGGGGATGACGCAGGAGGCGGGCTCGAGGGCCCGGGCGCGCCCGCCGGCGGGGACGCCGTCGGCGCGGTGAGCGGCCAGGTGCTCGACGACGAGCGACGGCCGCTTCCGGGCGTGAACGTGCGCCTCCTGCCCGTGGGCCGCAACGACACGACGACCGAGGCCGGGCGTTTCCTCTTCGCGAAGGTCCTCGTGGGGGTCTACGAGCTCGAGGTCAGCCTCGGCGGGTTCGAGCCGCGCACGCTCGCCATCAACGTGAGCGAAGGCCGCACGACCGCGGTCTCGATCCTCCTCGTTCCGCTGCCGTCGGACGTCTCGTTCCACGAGACGACGCCGTTCCAGGGGATCCAGCGCTGCATGTTCTTCACGGCCGTCTTCAAGGCCTCCTGCACGTACCCCTACACGGCCGCGTACGGGAACCTCCACAAGAACGGCGTGAACCTCAGCAACTACGGCGCGCCCGCGGATCCGGTCGAGAACAAGTTCCGGTACAACTTCACGGCCCGCGCCGACCACACGGGCATCGTGAGCGAACTCGTCTGGCGCGCCCAGACGGAGGCCTCGCGCTACTACACGTTCCAGCTGAGTTGCCCCTGGTACGACCCGACGTGGGACGACTGCGTCCTCCCGGGGGCGACCGGCCCCGCGAACGAGAACACGTACGCGGTCGCGCGGGGGATCAGTCCGCTGCGGATCGAGTGGAAGGCTGAGAAGAAAGAGTGGCTGCCGTGGGTGATGAGCCGCGCGTACCTGTGGGGCGGCGCGGACCGTCCGGCGGGCGCCGCGCTCGACCAGCGGATCGAGATGTACAACACCGTGTTCTACGGCGGCCCCGTGCCAAAGGGTTGGACGCTCACGGCGCCCACGAGTTAGGCACTAGGACCCGCGAACGTTTCATCGCGGCGGTGGGAGCGCCGTGTAGCCGTCGGGGAACGTTTCGACGAACGCGAGCGAGCGCCACACGTCGACACGGAAATCGTACGCGATCGAGAGGCCCGCGTGGACGTCGAGCCGCGTCTTGAGGACGCCCTTGAAGAAGCCGGCATCGACGCTGAGGCGGGCCCGGTTCTTCATGTACGCGCTCGGGCCGTCGCACCGATACTTCGTCGTCGTGTTCTCGAGGTTCTTGCAAAGGAGGACGAAGATGTCGTCGTTGAGGACCGGGGCGACCGTGACGGGCGCCTTCCAGTCGGTCTCGAGCATGGCGGCCGTGACGTTGCCGTCGTTGAGCATCCAGAAATGGCACGGCTTGCAGAGTTCCTCCGTGACCTCGTGGGTTCCGATGTCGACGAAGCTCTCGCCGGCGAAGATGTACGCGGTGGCGCGCCGCGTGTCAACGTAGGGTTCGGCGAAGGAGATCGGCTGGAGGACGAACTTCACCTCGGTGACCTCCCCGCCGCGGACGTCCACCTTGCGGGACGTGGAGGCGTATCCAAGGGCCTCGACGAGGACGGGGTGCGCGCCGGGCTGGACGCCGTTGAAGGTGAACCGTCCCGAGGCGTCCGTCTCCGTCGCGTTCTTCGTCGAGAGGAGCGCCACGCGGGCCCCGGGCAGCGGGAGCTCCTCATCCGAGAGCACGAGGCCCGTGATGGAGCCGACGTCCGCCTCGACGGTCGGCTCCGCCGCGACGGGGGCCGACGACGTCGGTGCCGACGTCGCGGGCGAATCGCCGACGCAGCCGGAGAGCGCCAGCAAGGCGACCGCGAGAAGGCACGGGGGGCCGAGGAAACGTCGCATCGGGCGAGCAGGCGGGCGCGCCGGATTTGAAGATTGCGGCCGGGCCGCCGTTTTCTCGAACCTGGGCACCACGTCTGCCCCTGGGCTCGGGTTAGGCACTAGGCAGGCCCGGCGAGGCAAGGGCTAAATGCGCCCTCGAGGACTCCGGCGCCATGCGCCTCGCCCTCACCGCCACCCTGTTCGTAGCGAGCCTCATGGCCGCCGGCTGCCTCGACGACCTCGGCGGGACCAAGAACGAGCCCGGGAAGACCCGGCTCGCACGGGGCGCGTCCGGGGAAACCCTCGCCTTCGCGACGGAGTGGGCGGACCTCGCGTTGGCGGGCGGGGACGGCCACAACCACGTCGACATCCGGCAGCACGCGGGACGCTCGACGCCGAACTTCGCGGTCATCGGCCACAACCCGCTCCTTACGGACCTCTACGGACGCACGGCCGGCGGGCACTTCTGCGGGGACGTGCGCGAGAAGGACGGACGCGTGCTCAGCGTCGTGCACAGCTGGGTGAGCGACATCGCGTTCATCATCAGCGACGTCACGGACCCCAAGAACCCGCAGAAGATCGGCGAGTTCGCCCTCGACCGGACCCACGTGTACGACCTCGCGCTCACCGCGGACATGAAGACGGTGCTTCTCGCGACGAGCCCGGGCGTCGCCCAGCTCCAGGAGGAAGTGGGCGGCGTGGGACCCATTGCGACGTTCCGCGACGCGTGCACGGGCGAGGAGCGGCCGGTCATGGGCCCGGAGCAGGGCCTCCCGCTCGCAAGCGGCATCATCGTCGTCGACATCTCGAACCCGCGCAACCCCAGCATCACCGATTTCCGGCACTTCCCGGTGAACGGCGGCCACAGCGTGCAGACGGCCGAAATCAACGGCAAGAACATCCTCCTCATCAGCGTCCCCAACGGGGGCCTCCCGATCCCCGGCGGAAGCCCGCTGGGCCCCACGCCGAACAGCTACTACGTCATCGGCGAGCTCATCGAGCACCAGACGGGCCGCAAGGTCATGATCCATAGCGTGTACCAGTACGCGGCGCTCAATTCGGCCGCCCCCGGCGTGAGGCTTCCGGGCGGCATGCACGACGGGTACCTCCACAAGCACCCCATCACCGGGAAATGGCTCGCGTACCTCGCGTACGGGTCGAGCACGCTCGTCATCCTCGACATCGAGGACCCGAAGAACCCCAAGTTCCTCAGCCACTGGGCGGACTGGGGGAAGATTGGCGCGGCGGCCCCCTCGCAGCCCTTCGTGCACGAGGCCCTCCCGATGGACGAGGTCTGGGACGGCAAGCACTACACGTTCATCGGCGAAGAATGCGGCGGACGCCGCGTGAAGACGCCGACGTGCATGATCCTCACGCTCGACACGACCGACCCGACGAAGCCCCTGTTCGTGAGCGCGTGGACGTTGCCCGCCGAGACCGGAAGCTGGGGCGGCGCCATGTTCAGCCCGCACTACCTCGCGGTCCAGAACCGAACGCTCTTTGTGACGATGTACCACGCCGGCGTCTGGGCGGTCGACGTCTCGACGCCCGAGACGATCCAGAAGATGCCGTCCATCGGCGTGTTCATGCCGGACATCCCGAGCCCCAAGCCCGTCACGCGACGCCTCCCGTACGACTTCGGGCCCGTCGTCCTCGACGCGCTGCCGCTCAAGGACGGGTCCATGATCGTCTACGACGGCTACACGGGCCTCTACACGGTCACCTTCGACAAGGCTCAGCCCGCGCCGAGCCCGGACCCGTGGCCGGTCGGCTACAACGAGTAGCCTAGTACGCGACGACCTCGAGGTCCGGGACGCGACGGAAGTCGGAGATGTTTCTTGTAAGAAGCGGCTGCCGCTCCTCCAACGCGACGCCTGCAATCATGGCGTCCAATGGATCGAGCATTTGCCCTCGCCGAAGCAGGGCCCCGGAGAGGCGTCCCGCCCGCGCTGCATGTCCCCGTCCGAACGGCGCAATCGTATAACCGCCCACCAGGGTCTCGAGCCGCCTGACTTCCTCCGCCGGGTGATCCGACCGCTCGGTCCCTTCCCAGAGTTCGAAGAGGGCAGGTGCGGGAATCCACAGGGATTCCCCATCCGTTTCGAGGCTCTTGATGCGGCCCATGGCCACGCGGTCGTGCCGCAAGATGTCGACCAAGACGCATGTGTCGAGGATCATCGCCGGAGCTCCCGCGCCCGTGCCAGGCGCCGTTGTCGCCGGTTCTCGTCGATTGCGTCCGCGAGCCGCGCCGCGCTTTCCGGCTTCATCACGTCTGCCAACTGCAACAGTGACGGTCCCATGGTCAGCCGGCGGACCACGTCGGTGAACGATTCGTGCGGACGTTTTCGCGCCTTCAGGCGCTCGTAGGCGTCATCGGCAAGGGAAATCGTTCGACTTGTCATCGTAATTGTGTGTAGAGGCGGGGTATATAGAGTCTGTGTTTACCGCCGTCATGGAGTTGCCGCGAGTTAGGCACTAGGACTTGGACCACACGCTTCATGACCCGTCCGGCCCTTCGACGCGCGCCGTGGCCGACCCGCCCGCCCTCACGCTCTTTATCGCCTTCCTCTTCTGCGGCGGCTTCGCCTTCCTCGCCTACGGCATGCGGGTCCTCGACGTGCCCGGGAGCCTCCTCGCCTTCCTCCTGGCCCTCGCCATCACGCTGAGCCCGGGCGGGTTCATGTGGCTCGTCCTCCTCATCGGGTTCGTCCTCTTCGGGTTCATCGTCACGAAGCTCTTCTGGGCGAAGAAGGTCGCGATGGGCGTCGCCGAAGGCAAGAAGGGCGTGCGCGGCTGGCGCAACGTCGCCGCCAACGGCCTCGTCCCCGCGATCATCGCGCTGCTTGGCTGGTGGGTCACGGACCACCAGATCGTGCTCATCGGCTTCGTCACGGCCATCGCCGCAGCCTCGAGCGACACCTTCGCGAGCGAGCTCGGCGTCCTCTCCCAGCGTACCTACCTCGTCACGCATCCGTGGCGGCGAGTCCCGCCCGGCACGAACGGAGGCGTAAGCAACTGGGGCCACGCGATGGCGCTCCTCGGCGCCGTCATCCCGACGGTGGCCGCCATCCCCCTCGTGGGCCTCCCTTGGCAGGCCGCGTGGATCCCCATCGTCGCGGGCTGGATCGGATGCCAGATCGACAGCGTCCTGGGCGCGCTCTTTGAGGAGGAACGGGGCCGCGCGGTCCAGATCCTCACGAAGGCCGACGTGAACTTCCTCGCGATCGCCGTCGCCGCCTTCGGCGTCCTCATCCTCCTCGCGAGCCTGTAGCGCCCAAGACGGGCGCGCCGCGGCCGAGGACCTACCCGTCGAGCTTGAAGGCGATCTTCACCTTCACCTGGAACTCGGCGATCTTCCCGTCCTCGATGCGGCCCCGCATCTCGGCCACCTCGAACCAGGCGAGGCCGTGGAGCGTCTTCGCGGCGCGCTTCACGGCGGCCGACGTCGCGTCTGCGTAGCTCTTGTTCGACACTCCGACGAGCTCGACCAACTTGTAAGCGTGTTCGGCCATGCCCCGTGGAACCCGCGCCGGTTCTTGAAGGTCCCGGCGCCTCGGGCCTACTTCGGGAGCGCCGAGAACCCTTCGGGGATCCCTTCCATATGGTAGAACGCCGTGAAGTAGATCGTGAACGCCTGGTCGATCGCGAGGTTCGCGCCCGTGTCCGACCCGATGAAGGCGCACCAGCGCGGCGTCGAGACACCGTCCTTGAACTTCCGCTCGAAATCCGACTTGATCGCAAGCGGCGATGGGCCCTGCCCGTAGCCGGGCGCCCAGTTGGTGCGCTCGTTGTTGTACTCCCCGAGCCAGAGGTTCTCGGGGGCCGTGGCGCCGGTCCCCGTCCAGACCATCTCGGCGAGCCTCCAGGTGTTGCCCTCGGTCACCGTGAAGTCGAGGCAGGGCTCGTGCTCCCAAACCATGACCTGGCTGGGGCAGTAGCTCCAGAAACCGCTCAGCGGCACCGGCGTGTAGTAGCTGCAGCCGATGCGGCCGTTCTTCGAGACCGACTCGTGCCGCGGCTCGATGACCTCGACGCCGACCAGCGAAAAGGTCGCGTCCGCGACCTCGCCCGCCACGACCGTGACGCCCTTCGAAGCGGATTCGAACCCGAGCTTCTGGACGAAGACGGCGTAGGCCCCCGGGTCGAGCTCGTTGAACGTGAACTTCCCGGACGCGTCCGTCTTCGTCACGCGGTCCGCACCCTTTGAGAGACCGACGTCGGCCCCCGCGATCGGCTGAAGCTCCTCGTCGGTCACGGAGCCCGAGATGCTCCCTTTTTCGGCGGTGACCGTCGGGGGCGGCGCCGGATCGGACGACACGGCCGTCGACCCCAAACTCCCGCCGCTGCAGCCGGCCACGACCAAGCTCAGCAAGACCAACCCAACGCCGAGGACCCCACGCATGGACCGGGTCAGGCTGGCCGGCGGAAGAAAAGCATTGCGGCGTTCTTGACGTAATTCGATCCCCCTCCAGAGTTAGGCACTAGGAAGGCAAGGACGGTTCCCAATCTCCTATTAACCCAGGGACCTCTATCGCGGACTCCCCATGGTCCCTGGCAACGGAACCGGCCCCAAGACGGTCGCCGACCTACCCGGCATCGGCCCCGCCACCGTCGAGCGCCTCAAGCAGAACGGCTACGGGGAGCTCATGGCGCTCGCCGTCGCAAGCCCTTCCGAGCTCGTCGAGTCCTGCGAGCTCGGCGAACCCATGGCCCAGAAGATCATCGACGCCGCGCGGCAAGCCGTCGACGTCGGCCGCCAGGCCATCTCGCGCATCACCCTAAGCTCCAAGGCCCTCGACGAACTCCTAGGAGGCGGCCTCGAGAGCCAGGCCATCACCGAAATGGCCGCCGAGTTCGGCAGCGGCAAGACGCAGATCGCCCATCAGGCCTGCGTGAACGTCCAACTTCCACGCGAACGCGGCGGCCTCGGCGCGCAGGCCCTCTACATCGACACCGAGAACACGTTCCGGCCCGAACGCATCGCCCAAATGAGCCAGAACCTCGGCCTCGACCCGGAAGCCGTCCTCGCGAAGATCGCCGTCGCCCGCGCCTACAACTCGAGCCACCAGATGCTCCTCGTCGAGAAGGCCCGCGAACTCGCGAAGACCCGGCCCATCCGTCTCCTCGTCGTCGACAGCCTCACGAGCCACTTCCGCGCCGAGTTCGTCGGCCGCGAGACCCTTGCGAACCGCCAGGCCAAGCTCAACACGCACATCCACGACCTCCTACGCTTCGCCGACCAGCAGAACGCCGCCGTCCTCGTCACCAACCAAGTCGCGGCCCGGCCCGACATCATGTTCGGCGACCCGAACCGGCCCATCGGCGGCCACATCGTCGCCCACGGCTCCACGTACCGGGTCTACCTGCGCAAGGGAAAAGGCACCAAGCGCGTCGCGAGGCTCTTCGACTCCCCGCACCTCCCGGAGGCCGAGGTCGTCTTCACCGTCGACGAGAAGGGCGTCCACGACTAGGGCCCACAACGCTTATCCTCGGTCCTACCCACCCCGGGCGTGTTGCCAAGGTTGACCAAAGTCCGTAATATGGTCAGCCCGACTCGAGCGCCCTGAGGTACTTGGGAATGAACACCCTTCTCATCGTGGGCGTCGCAAGCGTCGTGGCCGCAACCGGAGCCGCCGTGACGGCGCATCAGCTCTTCTTCCTGGGCGATGAGATCATCGCTTGTGAGGAGGCCGTCGTGCCCTTCGAGGAAGGCGTCCACCAGGGCCAGATCACCTACGTCCTCCACGCCCCGGGGACAGGCCACGCCGCCGTGTGCGTCTACGACGAAGAGGGCCTCATGCGCTGGAAGGACGAGGGCCCCATGGCGGCCAACAAGGCCTTCACACGGACCACCCGCGTGCCCTTGGGCGTCTACACGGTCTCCGCCTCGGTCTTCGGGGACGACGTCGCCGCCACGGACCGCCACGTGGACCTCGAACGGTGCGAAGGCCACGCGTACCTCCTCGAGTTCACCGTCACGTTCGAGCCGGACGGCGTATCGATGGAGGACGGGAGCCACCAGGACTGCGAAAGCGATTCCAGCATGGGCGCCGAGGTCGGTCGCGGCGAATTCGCCGAAAGCGACCTCAGCCGCACCGCGGGCGCCGCCCCCATCTCCGGCGAGACCCTCGCCGGTGGAGGCGCCGTGATCGCCGCCGGCGCGGCCGGAGCCGGCGCCACGCTGGCCACCATCTACTTCTGGCCGCAACTCAAGTTCGCCCTGCTCGGGTTCTTCACGCGCCTCGCACGGCCCCGGATCCTCGACCAGGACGTCCGCGGCCGGATCCACGAGCTCGTCACGCAGGAGCCCGGGATCCACGGGCACGCCGTCGCCACGCAGCTCGAGATCGGAAACGGCCAAGCGGCCTACCACCTTCGCGTCCTCGTCCGCGAAGGCGTCCTGAGCCGCGTCGGCGTGTTCGGCAGCCGCTCCTACTTCGTGGCCGGGCGCAACTCGCCCGCCCAGATGCGCGCCCTCGCCGCCCTCCGACGCAGCCCGCTACGGACCCTCTACGAGGACGTCGTCCAGCACCCCGGCGAACCTCTTGCCCGATCGGCCCAACGGATCGGCCTCTCCCTCCCGCGCGTCTCCCGTCTCGCCCGCCGGCTCGGCGACGTCGGGCTCGTCGAACGGACGACCCAAGGCCGAAGCGTCGTCCTCCGGCCCACCCGCCTCGTCGCCTCCCGATAGGCCCACACGTGCCACCTCGCACCAATCTTCGTAATATTCGCGCCACGCCTTCCCCGCCCGAAGAGCGATGCGCGTTGACTCGATCGCTTGGGCAATCCTGGTCCTGACGGGCGGCGCGACGACCGCCCTCGGCCTTGCACCGGCGGCCGAGGTCGGCGCCGATGGCGCGGGCGCGGTCCCACCCGGCGAAGCGGACGACGGCGATCCCCTAGGCGCCCTCCGTCCCGGCCCGGCCGACGCGACGCTCGAAACGCCCACCACGCCCCATCGAAACCTCCTCGACCCCGTCACCGTCACGGTCGTCGGCGGGGGCGCCCTCGCCGTCATCGCGGGACTCGGCTGGCTGGCCTGGAAATTCCTCCACGCGCCCGTCGCGCGGCTCTTCACGCGGCTCGAGCGACCGAGGCTCCTCGAGCAACGCGTACGCGGCCAGATCCACGACGTGGTCCGCGACGACCCCGGCGTGCACGCGTCGCAAATCCAGAGCCGGCTGGGGCTCGCCCAGGGCCAACTCCAACACCACCTCGGTGTGCTCGAACGCGAACGCCTCCTCGTGCGGGTCCCCGTCCAAGGCGCCCACCACTACTTCCTGAGCGGCACCGTTTCGCCGGCCGAGATGCGCGCGATGGCCGCCGCCCGCCACGGGAACCTCGATCGCGTGCTTGCCGAAATCCGGGAGAACCCCGGCATCCCCGTGGCCGAGCTCGCCGCCCGCTTGGGGCTGTCGCCGCCGCGCGTCTCGCGGCTGTCGCAGCGGCTCGAGGACCTCGGCCTCGTCGAGCGTGTGAGGACGGGACGCCAAGTCCTCCTCCGCCCCGGCGCCGGCCGAAGACCCCCGCCGCGGCGCCCCGCCGGCTGAACGCATGGCGCGGGTGACTCCCTGCCGGCGCGGCTAGGGCTCCGCCAGCCCGACCTCCACAGCCCTTAAATGCGCCCGAGGGGACCCCGACCCTTGCTACTTCCTTCCAATCTCGCTATAACCCAACGACCGGACTTCGTGGAACCATGCATCCAGCGCTCGTGGCCGGCCTCGCCGGCATAGTCGCAATCGGCGGGACCGTCGCCGCCGCGCACCAGACCGGTTTCTTGGACGCCCTCTTCCACGAAGGGACGCCCAGCGTCGACTGCACGGAGGCCGGGTTGGTCCCGGCCGAGGCGGGCTCCGGGAAGATCGACTTCCGGATCACGACGGACGCGGCCGGCGGGTCGGTCCACCTCTGCGTGTTCGACATGCAAGAAACGAAGATCTGGGAGTACAAGGGCCAGGTGGCGGCGACTTCGACGCAGGACTTCCTCGCCGAGATGCCGTCAGGATCCTACTACCCGATGGTCCTCACGGTCGGATCCGGCGGCGGGGAGGCCATGGCCAGTTCTTACGCCAACCTGCGCTGGTGCTCGGACGGCTACGTCATGGAAGTCATGGCGCACTTTGCCTGGGACGGAAAGGGCATCGGAGGAGGCACGGGCGGCTCGACGTGCGGCACGATGGCCTCCCAGTTCGCCAACCAAGGCATGGCCCGCGGCGACGACGTCCTAGCCGGGGAGATCCCAGACGCCGGACGGCAGTCCGGCTCCGTCGTCGCCGCCGGCCTGGGCCTCGGCTCCCTCGTCGGGCTCGGCGTCTGGCGCCGACGAGAACTCATGTTCCTCGCCGCCGGCCTCTTCACGCGGCTCGAGAAACCCACGATCCTCGACCAGTCCGTCCGGGGCCGCATCTACGAGCTCGTCACCCACGAGCCCGGCATCCACGGGTCCGCCATCAGCGAGCGCCTCGAGCTCGCCGCCGGCCAGACGGTCCACCACCTGCGCGTGCTCCTTCGCGAACGCATGCTCTCCCGCGTCACGAGCTTCGGCGCCGGGCACTACTTCCCCCACGGCAAGTACTCGCCCCAGCAGATGCGGCTCCTTGCGGCCCTCAAGCACCGCGCCGCGAACCGGCTCTACCAGAGCGTCCTCGCCCAACCCGGCACGACGCTCACCGACGCCTCGCGCCAATGCGGCCTGTCGCTCGGGCGCGCGTCGCGCGTCGCCCAACGCCTCGTGGCCGCGGGCCTCGTCCATCGGCAGCCCCAGGGCCGGACCGTCGTCCTCTCCCCGGCCCTTGCCGCGCCCGCGTAGTCGGCGCCGTTTCCAGGTTCCACCAAACTCCCTATAACGCCGGGACCCGGTAGCCGCGATGGGTCCGGAATGAAACCGCTCCTCTTCGCCATCGTCCTCGCCGTCGCCGCCTCGGGCTGCCTGGCCGACGGCTCGTGGCCGTGGTCGCAGGAGGAACCCATCCGCGTGACGGATTGCCAAGGCGCACCCCCCACGGGGGACCGGGTCCGAAGCGGCGACGCCCGCATCGACTACGTCTTCCGCAGCAACCGGACAGCGACGTTCCGCGCCTGCGTCCTCACCAAGGACGGCGGCCGGGTCTGGGACGCCTCGGGGACGATCCAGGCGAACACCGAGCAACGGATCTCGAGCACAAGCCTGCTTCCGGGACCGTTCGTCTCCTACCTCGAGATCACGCCGCCCGACCACGGAACGGCGGGCTCCATCATCCACCTGGACCTCACCGACTGCGAGAGCGGCGTCTACGGCCACCACACGGAAGCGTTGTTCGAGGGGAACCGGATCCGGGGCCGCTCCCTGCCCGGGGGCGGATGCCGCGCCGCCGCCGACACCGCGGGCGTGTTGGGGCCGTCCGACCGTCTCGGCGCGGCGCCGGCTGGCTCTGGCACCGCCGGGCGTTCGGGCGCCATCGTCGCTTCGGGCCTTGTGGTCATCGTTCTCGGGATCGGGCTCCGGCGCTCGCCCGGATTTCGATTCTTACTCGTGGGGCTCTTCACGCGCCTCGTGCGTCCCCGCATCCTCGAGCAGGACGTGCGGGCCCGCATCCACCAACTCGTCGAGGCCGAGCCGGGCATCCATGGACACGCCATCGCGAGCCGGCTGGAGGTCGGCGCGAGCCAGGCGACCTACCATCTCCACGTCCTCGTGCGGGAAGGCGTCCTCGTCCGAGCCGGCTCGTTCAGGACGCGCGGCTACTTCCCAAAGGGCCGCTACGGGCCCGCCCAGATGAACGCCATGACCGCGCTGCGCAACCGGTCGATGCGGCGCCTCTTCGACGAGGTCCGGCGACGGCCCGGACTATCGCTGGGGGAGGCGGCGGCCGGGATCGGTCTTTCGGTGCCGCGCACGTCGAAAATCGCCAAGCGCCTCGACGCGGCAGGCCTGGTGGCCCGGGAACGGAGCGAGCGCCGGGTCCGGCTTCGCCCGACAGCCGCGGGGACCCGCGTCTAGCTGGGCGTCCGCAGGGCGGCCGCCTCGACCTTCGGGGGGGATTCCTTCATCACGATCTTCTCCCGGACCGGGAGCGTGAACCAGAAGGTCGTCCCAAGGCCGGGTCCGGGGCTCTCGCAGCCGATGCGGCCGCCGTGCTGATCGATTAGGTTCTTGCAGATGTAGAGGCCGAGGCCCGTGCCGGGCCGCAGGACGTGCTGCGTGTCGTGCACCTGGCTGAACGGCCGGAAGAGGCGCGCGATCTGCTCGGCCGTCATGCCGGAGCCCGTGTCGGTGACGCGCACCATCACCTGGTTGGGGTCGTTGCGGACCTCCACGCCGACCCGGCCGCCGGGCGGCGTGAACTTGAGGGCGTTGCTCACGAGGTTAACGAGGACCTGGACGATCCGCCGTGGGTCGGCGTCGACCTCGAGGCCGTTGCCCTTCGGCGTCTCGAGGCGCACGCCGCCCTGCTTCGCCGACTCGGCGAAGAGCTCGAGGGCGTCGTGGACGAGCGGGTAGAGCTTCGTGGGCTGACGGGCGAGCTTCAGCTGGCCGCTCTGGATACGGGTCACGTCGAGCATGTCCTGCACGAGGAGCTCGAGGCGCTCCACGTTGCGGCTCACGACCTCGACGGCGTGCTTCTGGTTGTCGGCAAGGGGCCCAAGCTCCTGGCGCAGCAGGTGCAGTTGGAGCTTGATCGGGGTGATCGGGGTGTTGAGCTCGTGCGAGATCGTGCGGATGAACTGCTCCTTGAACTTGTTGACTTCCTTGAGCTCCTCGACCTCGAGGATCCGGTCCATCGCGACACGGTGCTCGTCGTCCGCGCGCGCCCGCTCGACGACCCGCCCTAGTTGGGTGCCGACGTGGCCCATGACCTCGAGGACCTGCTCGTCGGGCTCGAGGGGCCGGTCGGCGAAGAACTCGAGGACCGCGACGATCTCCTTCTCGACGAGGACGGGGAACGCGAAGGCGGCGCGGACGCCGATGTCGGCGGCGATACGGGCACGGGGAAAGTTCGCGTCCTTCGTTACGTCGGTGATCCAGTGCGGCGTGCCCGTGCCGAGGACGCGCCCGGGCAGCCCCACGCCGGGGGCGAACCGCGTGGCCTCGGTGATGCGGCGGAACGTGTCGAAGCGCTCGGGGTCGTCCACGTGCCAGATCTTGGTGGGGCTCAGGCCCGACGACCATTCCCCGGAACGGACGTACACGTGCCCGATCGGCCATCCCGTCGCCGCGCAGACCTCATCGACGGCGCGCTGCATGGCCTCGTCGATGGAGCGGGCCTCGTTCGCGGACACGGCGACGTTCTGAAGAAGGGTCACGAACGCGGTCTTCCGGCGGATCGCCTCGGCGGCGCGCTTCTCGTCAGTGACGTCCTTCACGATGAACACGTAGCCCTTGGGCTCGCCGACCTGGTCCTTGAGGAGGCCGACGCTCATCCGTGTGGGGAACCGTCGGCCGGAGACGTCCATGCTTTCGAACTCCTCCTCGAAGTGCCCCTTGCCCGCCGCCTCGAACGCGGCCTGGATGCGGTCGGGGTGCTCCTCGGGCGCGAAAAGGACCTCGGTGACGGGCCGCCCGGTCGCCGCAGCGGCGTCGCGGCCGAAATGGATGAGGCCCCCGGCGCTCCACGCGACGATCTTTCCATGCAGGTCGGTCGCCGCGATCGTGTAGTCGGAGGAACCGTCGAGGACGCCTTGGAGGAACCCTTGGACCTCGGTGAGCGACCAGATCTGTTGGAAGAGTTGCTGCTCGAGGCGCTTCTCCGGCGAGATGTCCCGGATGAGCGCGCCGATGAGGCGCTCGTTGTCGGGGCCCATGACGGGCTTGAAGAGGTACATCGCCTGGATCGTCATGCCGTCCTTGCGCATCGCGTCCGACTCGAAGACGGCGGAGCCCGTCTCCAAAGCTTCGTGGATGGCGTTCGCGACGTCCGCGGCCTTGTCGTGGGGCACGATGGTCTTGTAGATGGAGCCGTGCTCGACGTCCGTCGCGGAGAAGCCGAAGGTCTGCTCCGCGCCCCAGTTCCAGGAGCGGATCCCTCCGTCGGGGGCGACCAAGAGGAGGCCGTCCGAGGAGTTGTCCAACAGTGACTGCAGCAATGTCGCGTCCAGGCCCGTCCTAATGCACCCCGCTTCGAGGTGTCCTTGCCTCGGCGCTGCGCCCTAGAAACCCGTTGCCCGATACCTTCTTGTAGGGGCACTCCGGGGCCGCGTCACGCCGTGAACGTGCGCTCGAAGAGCAGGTTGGCGTCCTGGTCGAAGGCGACGCCCTTGAACGTGTTCCCGGAGGCCTCGATCCAGAAAAACCCGTGCTTCGCGTAGTCCTCGAAGTAGACCTCGTTGTCGGGCGGCACGCCCTTGGCGTAGATGCTGGCGCCGCCCGCCCCGCTCACGATGAACTCGGTGCGGCCGCAGGTGCGCACGGGCTTGAGCCACTGGAGGTTGTGGTCGTGCCCGGCGAAGAAGACCTGGAACGTGTCGCACACTAGGTCCTCGAGCATGAGCCGGTAGGGAAGACCCTTCCCGCCGGTGTTGTCGTAGAGGCCCGCGTCGCCGTGCCGGCTGTTCGACACGTAGGGATGGTGCGCGAACGCGAACTTCCACTTCGCCGTGCTCTTTGCGATCTCGGCGCCGAGCCACGTCTGCATCGCAGGGCCGCGGGTCCCGGGCAGCCACACCTGGGCCTGGCTCACTTCCTGGGGTCCCGAGTCGAGGCCGAAGATCTGAACGTCCCCGACGCGGAACGTGTAGTAGCGGGCCGGCATGTTCCATTTCTCGGACATGCGGTCCTTGCGCTCCGAGTACTCGACCTCGTAGTCCCCGACCGCCGGGTTCGCGCCGTTGCCGTCCCCGTTGTCGTGGTTGCCAAGGACGAGGTAGAACGGCAGGTTGAGGTTCGCGTAGGGTTCCTCGAACTTCTCCTCGAACTGGGGGTCGTAGGCGCTTCGGACCCCGTTGGGGTAGATGTTGTCGCCGCTGATTAGAACGAACTGGCAGCCGCGTTCCTCGCACACGGTCTCGATCGCCGTCGACACGGCGTACTGTCCTTCCGAGGCTTGGCCGGTGTCGCCGATCACGACGAACCTGACGGTCCCGTTCGGGCTCTCGGGCCCCATCGGGCCCGGTGCCGATTCCGCGGGGGGCGTCGGGGCCGGGCCGGAGGAATCCTTTCCGCCCATGCAGCCGGCGACGAAGAGGAGCGCCACGAGGCCGAGGGCGATGCGCCGCATCCTAGGCACCTCCTCGGCGCCGCAGCCACACGACCGCGGCCAGGATGAGGCCGACGAGGAGCACGGGGCCCGGCGCGGGGGCCTGCGCGCCGGCCACGGGAAGCGACGGCTTGGCGAAGGCGGCCGATTTCTCGATGGAGAAGACGTCGATTACTTCGCCCGTGTCGGTCACCATCGCGGTGACGGTGAGCGTCTCGTTGGTCGCATCGAGCTGAAGGAGCGTCCGGTTCTGCCTCGTGAGGGCGACCCAGCCGGGCTGGGGCCGGTCGTAGGGTGGGGCGGGGGACGAGCCGGCGGCGCCGGACATCACATACACGGGCGACGAGCCGGCCGTGTAGTTCGAGAGCGTCGAGGCGACGGGGAGGCCGTTTCGCAGCGGGAACGTGCGCTGGTAGAACGCCTCGCTCGAATGGATGACGAGGTCGACGCCGAACGACTCGAAGACCGGGGCCCATAGCTGGCGGACGGCGAGGTCGTCGCCGTCGTCTCCGTACACGTAAGGCCCTTTGTTGAGGTAGACGACGATCCACGCGGCCTTGAGGTCCTCGTTGGCGTCCTCGAGGACGCCCTTTAGCCAGTCGAGCTGCACACGGTTGGGCACGCCGTTCGCGCAGGGCGCGACCGTGAGCGCGTTCCCGGTGGGCGTCGCCGGCTCGCAGACGCGCGTCGAATCCAGCCCGATCACGTAGACGGGCCCGACGGAGAACCCGTGGTACGTGAGCTCGACCTCCTCGCCCTGCGCGGAGGGCGTCTGGTCGTCCACGTTCGGCAACACGTAGCGTTCGCGAAGCTGGTGCGTGTTGTCGGGCGCGTCGAGCTCACCGGGGACGGGCACCGTGGGGACCTGCGATTGGAGCGGCTGCATGAGCCGCAGGAACCCGTCCCAGGGCTTGCTCGACGAGCTTCCCGCGAGGTTCCCGGCGAGGAGGACCGCGTCGGGCGTGAGGTTGAGCGCGAGCTGGACGGTGCGCTCGGCGGGCGCGTCAACGCCGGGCGTGCGGACGCCCAGGCGGCTGTAGCCGGTGAAACCCACGCCCGCGAAGGCGACGATGCGGGCCGGCTCGTTCGGGGCGCCGAGCCCTTGGATGTTGATGGGTTCGCTGAATCCGGCCGTGGGTTCGCCGACCTGGTACGTCACGTTCGCGCGCAGGGGTACGCGGACGAGCGCGCCGTAGACGGGCAGCGCCTCGAGTTCGTCGGTCGCCGTCGGGGGAGAATAGTCACGGGGGACGCCGACGACGGACGCCGGCACCATTTGTTCGGGCCGATCGTTGATCTTGATCTTGATCTGGGGTCGGTGCTGCGCGAGGTACGGTTGCGCGACAGTCCACTGGAACGCGAAGTGTCCCGCCTCTGGCGGTTGCATCGAGCCTTCCTGGGGCGTACCCGCGAGCGTCACGTGGATCTGCTCGGGCTTGTACTGGGCTCCGACGGACGGAACCAGGAAGATCAGCGACAGGACCAGAACGGCGACTCCGCGTACCACGGCCACCACACCTCGACGCAGGGGGGACGGTGAGACACGGCCCTTAAAGACTGTTGCGCAGGAGAATTCCCCCCGGAAGGGGTCGCCATGGCACATCTTATCTAGGGCCACCGCGACTGGCAAACCGGATGGACATCAAGAGCATCGTGCGGGTCTTCCGCTTCGGGGAACTCCAGTCGAAGGCCGACCGGGACCCGGCGGCCAGGCGCCCGCCCACGATCATGTTCCTCGGGCTCGCGGCCGCCCTGGGGCTCGCCGTCGCGGGCGTGGCGATCGTCCTCGCCGACGCGAACCCTTCGGCCGGCGACGGCGGCAAGGTCCTCGAGGTCTCGGATCCGACGCCCACGACCACGACGACGTCCGAGACGCCGCCGGGGACGACTCCACTTTCACCCATCCCCGCCGAACCGACTTAGGCCGGCGCCGCCTAGACCTCCTTTGAGGTCAAGCATGGGAAAATCCCAAGCGGCGGCCGTTGAGGAGGCCCCCATCGGCAAGAACGGTGCGTCGAAGAAGCGCGTCGGCGAACCCGAGGCGGAGACGAAACTGAAGGGCGAGGAGGCCATCCGGGAGCTTCCCGGGGTCGGCCCCGCGACGGGGGACAAGCTCATCGAGGCGGGCTACGACGAACTCATGACGGTCGCTGTCGCGAGCCCGAGCGAGATCGCCGAACTTTGCGAGATCGGCGAGGCCGTGGCCGCCAAGATCATCGCCGAGGCCCGGAAGATCGCGGACGTCGGCGGGTTCCGCACAGGCTCCAACCTGCTGGACCTGCGCAAGACGATCCAGCGGCTCACGACGAGCTCCAAGGCCCTCGACGAACTATTGGGCGGGGGACTCGAGAGCCAGAGCATCACCGAGGCCGCGGCCGAGTTCGGCAGCGGCAAGACGCAGATCGGCTTGCAACTCTGCGTGAACGCGACGCTCCCGCCGGAGAAAGGAGGGCTCGGTTGCGAAGTCGTCTTCATCGACTCGGAGAACACGTTCCGGCCGGAGCGGGTCGCCCAGATCGCGCAGGCGGCCGGCCTCGACCCCAAGGAGACGCTAGACAAGATCCACGTAGCACGCGCGTTCAACAGCGCGCACCAGATCATGCTCGTCGAGAAGGCACACGAGCTCGCGAAGGAGCATCCGATCAAGCTCCTCATCGTCGACAGCCTCACGAGCCATTTCCGCGCCGAATACGTCGGACGGGGCACGTTGGCGAACCGTCAGTCGAAGCTCAACACGCACATGCACGAGCTCCTCGAGTTCGCGACCGTCCACAACGCCATCGTGTACGTGACGAACCAGGTGCACGCGCGACCCGACGCGTTCTTCGGCGACCCGAACAAGCCGATCGGCGGCCACATCGTCGGCCACGCCTCGACGTACAGGCTTTACCTTCGCAAGGGCAAGGCCGGAAAGCGCGTCGCGCGCCTCATCGACTCCCCGAACCTGCCCGAAGGCGAGTGCGTCTTCGCGGTCGACGAGAAGGGGGTCCACGACTAGGCCTTCCGCCCCAAACCCTTATGGGCGGCGTCCGACTCAGGAGCGTCGTGACGTTCGAGAAGAACGGCTACACGCTCTATGCGCGCAAGCAGCCGCTTCGGGGCAAGCGCACGCAGACCATCTACTTCTTCAGCAAGCGCAAGCCGGTCGTCGGGGACTCCACGGACGTGCCGGAGGGCTACATCGTCACCGTGGACCGGCGAAGCGGGATCCCGTACCTCAACAAGAAGTGACTAAGGGTTCTTGAGAAAGAGACTGACGGTATCTCCGTCGCGTAGGAAATAGCGGTTGAGGTCAGTCGGTGCGACGGGATCGTTGTTCACGTAGACGGTGAGGTCCTTTTTCTTCGGGGCCTTGGTCTCCTTGGCCTGCTTGAACATCGGCGCGAGCTCGGGATGACGATTGCTGAGGATGTCGAGGAGGCCGACGATGTTGGCCTGCGGGATGCCTGTTAGGATCTCCGAGAGCACCTCGTTGGCGTTCGCGGGCTTGGCAGAAACAGGATTGAATTTTACCCGGACATCCATGGTTTCTTCATGGCGCCCGGACCACATATATCTTCTTAGAGCAAGGTATTTCAGCGTTTCAATCGGCGGAAAAACCTTCCCGAACGCATTAGGGAGAACGAGCTGTCCCAATCGGGACAGGCTTGTTCGATTCTTGTTTTAGGGCACGCAGGTCGGCGACGACGCGCCTCGAGTGGTCGAGCGGATTGACGTGCGCGTAGGCCTTGGCGATGCGTCCGGCGGGGTCGATGAGGTACGTGACGCGGCGCGCCCAGCCGTACCATGCGAGGGCGCGGTAGGCCTCGAGGATCTTCGAATCGGGATCGGCGACGAGGGGAAAGCCGAGTTCGTGGCGCCTCGCGAAGTCCGCGTGGCTTCCGGCGTCGTCCCGGCTCACGCCTACGACTTCGGCGCCCTCGGCCCGCAGTTCGGCGTGGTCGTCGCGGAACCCGCAGGCCTCCCGGGTGCAGCCGTAGGTCCGGTCTTTGGGATAGAAGTAGAGGACGACCCAGCGTCCGCGGAGGTCGCGCAATCGAAGGTGGGAGCCGTCCTGCACGGGCGCGTCGAAGTCCGGGGCCATCTCGCCGACGTCGAGGAGCTTCACGGGTGTCCCACACGGGCTATCCTTTCGGGCCTCATGAGCGTACGCGAACCGTGCCGAGACCGCAGTATATCAGAGATCGTTACGGACTATACTTTGGGTAGTAGCTATGTATTCGACATCGAACCCCTCAACCCGCGACCGCCCGCTCCTCATCCAGGCCCGGGTCGACCTTTGTCCCATCAAGGAATCCGCGAAGATCCTGGGCAAGAAATGGTACCTCGTCATCGTCCACCGCCTCCTCGACAAGCCGCGCGGCTTCAACGAGCTCAAGGAGGCGGTCGGCGACATCAGCGCCAAGATCCTGAGCCAAGCGCTGCAGGACATGGCCGAGAAGAAGATCCTCGAGCGGCGCGTCTCGAGCGAGAGCCCCGTCCGCGTCGAGTACAGCCTCACCGAGCAGGGCGAGGACCTCGCGGGCACCCTGCGCGAACTCTACGACTGGGGCAAGCGCTGGGGCCTGTGCAAGGACCGCCCCATGGAGAGCGAAGGGACCCGCTTCCGGACGCCCGAGGCGAGCCCCTTCACGTCGCCCTCGTAGTCCGCGCCTTGCCAAAGAGCATCGCGACCCCGCCGACGAGCGTGGGCGCGTTGCCGAGTTGCCAGTAGCCGCCGCCCTCGAGGTCAAAGTACGTCCGGAGGGCCCCGGCCACGGCCCAGCACGCGCCGGCGACGATGATGCCTACGGCCGAGGGCGGTTTCGCGGCGCGAAGGCCCGCGACCGCCGCACCCGCCAGTGTGCCGACGCCGACCAGGTACACGGAAAGCGGGACATAGTACTCGGAGAACGAAAAGGGCACGAACTGGTCGAGTGCGAACGGGACCATCCCGACCAACGCAACGAGGGCGCCTGCCAGCGCCAGGCCCGGCCGGCCTTGCCCGACCCCGGACGCGGCGGCTGCAAGACCGAGCCCGACGCCCCCGAATCCGGCGATGACCAACGCACCGCTCTCGTACGCGAAGCCGGCAACAATCCAACCAAGCGCCGCGAGGGCCGCGGCCCAAAGGCCAAGCTCCTTGCCCCATCGCGCCACCGGGTCACCCCGTACCCACGATCTTCGACGTGTCGATCTGCGCCTTCTGCAGGCGGCCCGAATACTCCACGATCACCGTCTTGAGTTCGCTGAACTCCTCCACCGCCGTCGGTCCCGCCTCGCGCGTGCCGTTGCCGGTCGCCTTCACCCCGCCGAACGGGACCTGCACCTCCGCGCCGATCGTGGGCGCGTTGATGTAGCAGAGCCCCGCCTCGAGCCGATCGACCGCCTTGAAGGCCGTGTTGACGTTTCGCGTGTAGATTGAGGAGCTCAGGCCGTACTGCACGTCGTTCGCCCAACGCACCGCCTGGTCCACCTGGTTGAACTTCATGACGCTCAAGACGGGCCCGAAGATCTCCTCCTTGCTGATGCGCGAGCCGTGGCGCGTCTCGAAGACCGTCGGCTCGACGAAGAAGCCCTTCCGGAGGGCGCCCCGCGTGACGTGGCGGCCGCCCGTAAGGAGCGTCCCCTCCGTCTTGCCGATCTCGACGTACTTGAGGATCTTTTCCAGCTGTTCGCGGGAGTTCACGGGCCCGATCTCGGTGCGCGGGTCGGTCGGGTCCCCCATGCGGAGCCTCTTCGCGCGTGCGACGAGGTCGCCGACGAATTCGTCGTAGATGCGGCGGTGGACGAACACGCGGCTCGTCGCGGTGCAGCGCTGGCCCGCCGTCCCGAACGCGCCGAACATGAGGCCCTCCATGGCGAGGTCCTGGTCCGCGTCGTCGTTCACGATCATGGGGTTCTTCCCCCCGAGCTCGAGCCCGCAGCAGGCGAGGCGGCCGGCCGCCTTCTGGGCGACGATCTTCCCCGTCTCGACGCCGCCCGTGAACGAGATCGCCCGGACCCGCGGATCCGTGACGAGCGCGTCTCCCACCTCTTCGCCCATCCCGGTGACCAGGTTCACGACGCCCGGAGGGAACCCGGCCTCGTAAAGGACTTCGACGAACCGCGCCGCCGTGAGCGGCGTCTGCTCGGCGGGCTTCAGCACGAACGTGTTGCCGCAGACGAGCGCCGCGCCGGACTTCCACGCCGGGATCGCGACCGGGAAGTTCCACGGCGTGATCAGCCC
>JACPAO010000117.1 GCA_016180755.1 Methanobacteriota archaeon | reverse complement strand
CCGCGCGTCCCCCGACCTCGACGACCAGAACCTCGGCTTCCACGTCCGCGGCTGGCCCGTCCTCTCGAGCATCCGCCAGATGCTCAAGGCCGGCCTCAAGGACCCCAACATGAAGGTCCTCTACATCGGAAAGTTCGACGGCGCCGCGCCGTCGACGACCGCGATGAACGAGATCCGATTCATCGACGCCGTGGTGGCGAGCTTCCAACCGGCGGTGCCCCACAGCGGATATGGCACGAACACGATGACCCTGGCCGACAACGACCCGATTCTGTACACGGACACCAACATCCCCCGCGACGCCGCCGGAAACGTCTATCCCGGGGTGCAGTCCGAGCTGCGCGCATCCAGCGCCTACAGCATCGAGGCTGTGCTGAAGCCGAACGGCGTGGCCAACTTGACGAACTACAATACGGTCATCGTGGGGAGCGGGATCGAGCAGTCCGAGATGAACCGCGAGGACATCAGCGGCACGATTCGGGATTGGGTCGTTGACGCGGGCGGTACCCTGCTGGCCCTTGGAGGCCCGCACGCGCGAGGCCTGACGTGGACGAACCCCGTGTTCTTCGTCCGCCAGGACAAAACGGACGATCCCAACGTCGACATCATAGACCATCCCATCCTGAACACGCCCAATGAGCTCGACGCCGACGGCTTCGTCCATGGAAGCCTCTGGACGTTCAGCCCCTCCGGCAACACGGCGGACCAGTACATTCACGTGGCGAGCAACGACGGCGAAGATGTGCTCGCGGTCGGCCGCCCGGGATCGTTTGGGGCCGGCCGAGTCCATCTCACTTCTTGGCAGCCCGGAGCCCTGTACGGGTCCCCGTCCGACCCGGCATGCCAGACGCTCGACGAGGATTCTGCCTGCCAGGGCCTCTTCTTCATGCACAACCTCCTCACCCTCTCCTACGAAAAGCTCTACATCGACTACGGGCCGGATCCGCAGGTGGACGTGCCGGCCGCGTCGGTCCTTCGGCTCGCGGTCGTCTACCACCCCGAACTCAACAAGGACCTCAACATGGCCATCCAGGTCTTCGTGTTCCGGCAGGGCGGCTAGGGCCGGGGTACTTGAGCTTCCCCGCGCGACTTTAAATGCCTCGCGCGTGCGAAGTGGGGTCCAGACCCGAGGATCTCAGCCATGCCCGTACAGCCCCGACGCCCCAACCCGCCCAGCCACCCGAAGGAACGCACGATCCTCATCGTCGACGACGACGCGGACTCCCGCGACTCGCTACGCGGCATCCTCGAGGAGAGCCTCGCCGGGGCGCATGTCGTCGAGGCGGGCACCGTGGCCGAGGCGAAGGCGATCCTCGGCGTCAAGGCGATCGACCTCATCCTCTCCGACTACCAGATGCAGGGCGCCGACGGCCTCGAGTTCCTCAAGGACGTCCGCGCCACGAAGGACGACGTGCCCACGATCCTCATGACGGCGTACCCCGCGATGGGTCTTGCCGTGAAGGCGCTCCAGGAAGCGAAGATCCAAGGATTCGCCGTGAAGCCTCTTGCCAAGGAGCAGGTCCTCACGCTCGTGAAGCGGGCCCTGGAGAAGAATCCGGGTTTCGGATACCAGGCGCCGGAGTAGCCTCGCACGGCCCGCCAGGTTTCTCCCTCACAACCAGCGCAAGCATTATAGGACTCCATTGTATATCGGACTCCTAGGTATCTGCCATGGCCGAAGGCTTGGGCCAGGAGGTGGCGAGGTGGGTCCGCGAGCTTCGGAAGGGATCCGCTCGCCTGGCGCTGCTGACCGTCCTTGCCGACGGCGAGAGCTACGGGTACCAGATCCTGCAAAACCTGCGAAGCCGTTGGGCAGAGGCCGTCGATGGGGTCCCCGCGCGCAAGTACTACCGCATGACGCGCGACGGGCAGTCGCTGCTGCCCGCGCTACGGGCGGCCTGGAAGGAGTTTCGAAACGAGATGGACAAGGTGACGGAAGCATGAGCGAACCCACACTGGACGCGACAGCCGAACGCCGAATCGACGACTACGTCGCGCAGGCCGCGGACGAGAGCGTGCTCGAAGGGCCGGCCCGGCGCGAGGCGTCGCGCGAGCTCCGTGCGCACGTGCACGATGCGGCGGTCGGGTTTGCCAACGACGAGGGAGCCGCGCGCGCGACGCAGGAGCACGTCGAGCGTGCCATCGCGTCCCTCGCCGGCCGCGTTCAGGCCGCGTTCTTCTCGACGCCGGCGTCCCGGGTGCCCCTGCGGGGATCCCGGGCGTGGAAGCGCGCCGTGGCCCTCGCAGGAAGCGGCGTCGTGCTTTTCGTGGCGTGGATTCTTGGGGCGATCCTGTCACAGTTCGTCCCGTACGACGATGGCCAGGCATCCCCCGCAGAGCCCGAGGACCCCCAGGCCATCCCGGTCCCTGTGGCGTCGCCGGGTCCGGCGGGCTTTGCCGAAGTGCTCGTCCCGTCGGCCCTCGTCGCCCTCGGCGGTTTTCTAAGCGCCTGGATCCGCAAGGGGTGGATTACGTGGAGCCTGGGCGCCTTCTTGCTCGTCGTCCCGGCCTTCGCATCCCTTTCTTTGGGCGCGGGAAACCTCCCGGTCCTGCTCGCCAACACGTTCGCCATCTGCCTGCTGGTCGCGTGGTTCGCGCTCACCCTCGTCGGCGCACCACCCTCTTCGTCCGTGCGGTGGTACCAGAAACCCGCCACCATCTGGGGCACGGGGGTCTCGCTGGCCGTCATCGGCGCGACACAGGCGTTCTACGCGAGCGCAGGCCTATTCCTAGGCTTCATCGTGGTGCTCGGCGTCCTTTTCACCGCCGCCGGGCGACTTCTTGGCGGCCTAAACAGCTTCCCGCGAAGCGCGCCCCAGCCGGCCTGATTACCGGAACCGGACCGACTCGAGGTTCATCAAGGCCCGCGTCTCCGCGCCGAACTTGCGGTGGAGCGCCGAGGCGAGCTCGATGCACTTGCTCTCCTCGCCGTGGCCGAGGAAGATCCGGTCGGGCCGCGGGTCCATGTTGGCGATGTAGTTCATGAGCTGCCGACGGTCCGAGTGACCCGAGAACCCGTCGACGGTGTCGACGTCCATGTTGATGCGCACCGTGCGCGTCTGCTCCGGGCGCGGGCCCTCCGAGACGGGAAGGTCCCGCTGGCCGCGCTGGATCCGGCGCCCCAGCGTCCCGTCCGCCTGGAACCCGCAGAACACGAGGGCGTGGCGCTCGTCCGGCGCCCAGGCCTTGAGGTACTCCATGACCGGGCCGCCCGTCATCATCCCGCTCGTCGCGAGGACGACGCAGGGCTCCGTCGAGTCGATGATGCTCTGCCGCTTGTCGTACGAGTCGACGCGCTGGAAGATGTCGGAGAGGAGGGGGTTCTCGCCCTGCTGGAAGATCTGGGCGCGCAACTGGTTGTTGAGGTATTCGGGGTAGGCCGTGTGGATGGCCGTCGCCTCCCAGATCATACCGTCGAGGTAGACCGGCACCTTGGGGATCTGTTCGGTCCGCATGAGATACTCGAGGACGATCATCATCTCTTGGGATCGACCGACCGCGAAGACCGGGAAGAGGACGCTCCCCTTCTTCTTGAGGGTCCGTTCGACGATGTCCTTCACGCCCGTCGAGGCGGTCTTGCGGCTCGGCTGGAAATCCTGCGCGCCGCCGTACGTCGACTCCATGATGACGGCCTCGAGGCGCGGGAACCGGTTCTGCGCCGGGTTGAAGAGCCACGTCCGCTCGTACTTGATGTCGCCCGTCCACGCGACGTTGTAGAGGCCGTCGCCGACGTGGAAGTGGGCGACGCTCGAGCCGAGGATGTGGCCCGCGTTGTAGAGCGTGAGCCGCACGTCGGGCGAGATGTCCGTCGTGTCCCCGTAGTTGAGCGTGATCGTTTGCTTGATGCACTGCCGGATGTGGTCCGACGTGTAGGGCGGACGGACCCCGTTCGCGGCGGCGACCTTGAGGTAGTCGACCTGCAGGAGCGTCATGAGGTCGCGCGTCGGGGGTGTGCAGTAGATGGGTCCGTTGAAGCCGAGCCGGAAGAGGAGCGGCACGAGCCCCATGTGGTCGAGGTGGGCGTGCGTGACGACGACCGCGTCGATCGATTCGAACGGCAGCACCTCGCCGGTGTGGATGTAGGGCGTCTCGGGGTCGTCCTGGTTGAACTTCACCCCGCAGTCGATGAGGACCTTCGAGTCCTGGGTCTGGAGCATCGAGCAGCTTCGGCCGACCTCGCGGAACGCGCCGAGGGCGGACATGCGGACCCACGGCTTCTGCGTCGTCGACGTGCCGCGGTGGAGCCGCCGGCCCACGATGCGAAGGAACTGTTTCCGCTCCTCCGCCATCTGCCGGATGTAGCCGCGGATCTCCTGTACCGTCTTCGAGGGCAGCGGCGGGGCGCGCTGGATCTTCGGCGTCCAGCCGATCGCGCGTTTGATCTCGTTGAGGACGGAGCCGCCGGGCCCGATCGCGAGGCCGGGCTTCGCGACCTCGATCGTGACCTCGCCGATGTCGGGCTCCCAGTAGATGTTCTGGAGCTCGACATCCTCGGGGAGGATGCTCTTGATCTTCTTCTCCGACTCGTCGATGGGCTGCAGGACCGAAGGGTCGGGCCGGATGATGATGCGCTTCTGGAGGATCTTCGCAAGGTGCCGGACCGTGTCCGACATGTCGGCGAACTTCTCGGGGTGCTTCGTGTAGATGACAAGGAGCGCGCCCTCGAACTCCACGTCGGTGAGGTCGACGCTCGGCGGAAGCGTGGCTCGCACCTTCGCCTTGGTCTCGCGTAGTACGTCTTCTACGGTCATTCCGACAACCGATCACGTCGAGGGGAAGAGAGGGCCCGCGGGCGCCTCGGCCAAACGAGTGGCGCTTACGCGGGGATGGGGGGGAGTCCGAGCTTCTTGAGGCGGCGGTCGATCTCCTCGCGGGCCACCGACTGGTAGCCGCGGGGACCGATCACGGCGAGGTCCATGCCGTTGCCGCTTGCCGAGTCGCGGCGCGTCGCGGCGTTGAGGCCGCGGATCGCGAGGTCGAGGGCCTCGGTCGCCGTGATGTCGTCCTTGTAGTGGTCCTCGAGGACACCGAACACGTACGGGGAGCCGGAGCCGGTCGTGGTCCACTTGTCGGGGATCGACCCGCCCGCGGCGTCAAGGCTGAACACGTGGGCGCCTTCGCGGTCCCACCCGCCCACGATGAGCTGCACGTAGTAGGGGTAGAACTTGCGCGAGTTTAGGATGTTCGCCATGAGCGTCGCGGCGCTCTTGATGGGGATGGGCTGCTCCCGCTTCATCTCGTAGAGCTTCGCCTCGGCGTCGAGGTAGCGCGCGAGGATCTGGGCGTCGCCCACGAGGCCCGCCGTGGTGAGGGCCATATGGTTGCCGATGCGGAAGAGCTTCTGGGTGTCCTTGTGGGCGATGAGCGTGCCCATCGTGGCCCGGTGCTCGGTGCCGATGACCGCGCCGTCCTTGGCCGTGAGGCCCACGGTCGTCGTGCCCGTCTTCTTGAGCGTCTCCGGGTTGAGGGTCTGGCTGAGTGCGTCGACCATAAGGGGTACCACCAAAAAAGGCGGCAGAAGCGAAGCGAATTATGGACCGGGGGTATTTAAGGATTGTATGCTGGGCGGTCCGCTCACAGCGGGACCCTGGGCCCGGGCCCGCGCCTCGAAGCGGAAATAGAACGAGGCGCCCTCGTCCGGAGCGGCCTCGGCCTCGATGGCCCCTCCATGGTTCGCGAGGATCCGTTTCACGGTCGTGAGCCCGAGCCCGAGCCCGTCGAACTCGCGCTGGCTGTGGAAGCGCTGGAACGGTTCGAAGAGGCTCGGCGCGGCGGCCACCTCGAAGCCCGCGCCGTTGTCGTGGACCACGAACCACGATGCGCCCTTGCGCTGCGTGCGGCCCAGGTGAATCCGTGCGAGGGCACGTTTGCCCGTGAACTTCCATGCGTTCGCGAGGAGGTTCTCGAGCGCGACGCGGGCCAACTCCGGGTCTCCCGTCGCGGCGAGGCCGGGTTCGACGGTCCACGCGACGCAGCGGGCCGGTTCGCGGACCTCGAGACCTTCGAGGACCTCTTCGGCCATGGCCGAAAGATCGAGCGTTTCGCGGCGGACCGGTGCCCGGTCGAGGCGCGCGAGCCCCAATAGGGCCTCGACGGTCAGGTTCATGCGGAGGGCGGACCTCCGGATGTTCTCGAGGTTCTCGCGCTGGGCGGGCGCGAGTCGGTCGTCCTCGAGGGCGAGCTGCGAGAAGCCGACGATCGCCCGCAAGGGCGCCCGCAGGTCGTGGGACACCGCCGAGTTGAACGCTTCCAGGTCGCGCACCGCCCGCTCGAGGTCCCGCGTCCGGTCGCGGACCCGGGCCTCAAGGTCGCCGGCACGCGGGGACGTCGCGGGGTCGGACCGGGAGGAAGCCCTCATGCCGCGCGGACGTACGGCGTGGGGTCGCTTGAACCTTCTTGCATTCCATCGTTTCGGAAGGTTTCCACCAACGTTTCCGAGGAAGGCGCGCCTCGGGAGGCCTTGGTTCCCCCGAACGGGCCCCGAATCGGGCCCGCCGGCCGCGGCCCGCGCTCAGGCGAACAGTCGGGCAATCCTCGGGGCGAAGAACTGGAGCACGATCGCGACGAGCAACGTGAGCGTCACGACGAGGCTCGTCCGACGGACGACGGCGTCCCTTCGCTCGCGGGACTGGGTGGGGTTGCGCCGTTCGAGGAGGCCTCCCACGAAGTCCTTGAACATGTGGCCGCCGTCGAGCGGCACGATGGGAAGCGCGTTCGTGATCCCGAGCATGAGGTTGATCCAGAACAGCCAGTACACGAGATTCGCGAGGAACCAGAAGGTCGGGGCGTGGAAGGGCGCGACGATGTACTCGTTGTAGGGTCCTACGAGGGGGAAGTTGCCGCCGAGGGCCTCGAAGGGCAGGCCCACGTAGTAGAGCGTCCCGCGCAGGGTGCCGAAGGGGTCGGAGAGCCACGCGACGGCCTGGGGCGGCTCGGGAAGGATCACGCGGATCCCGATGAAGGACCGGTTGTCCGGGTCGGGGATCCCGAACCCGCCTTCGCTTGCGGCTCGCGTGCAGTTCTCGCGGCCGTAGAGGTTGCTGCAGCTGTCCGTCCGGACCTGGAACTGTCGGTCCGGATGGATCGTGATGGCGACGTTCTCGCCGGGGCGCGTCTTGTTGAGCTCGAAGCTGAAGTCGTCGCGGCGGGAAACGGGGACGCCGTTCACGCCCGTGATGAGATCGCCGGGCTCGAGGCCGGCCACGTCCGCAGGGCCGTCGAGTTCGATCCCCTGGACGGCGACCCCCGGGATCGCCTCGGCCTGCGACATGAGGACGCCGCTGAAGAGCACGCCGAACAGGACCGCGAAGAACAGGTTGGAGGTGGGCCCCGCGGCGAACACCTTGAGGCGCTTGCGGCGTGTGGTCGCGCGAAGCTCCTCCTCGTCGGGCTCGACGAAGGCGCCGATGGGTACGATGAACACGAGGATGCCCATCGTCTTCACCTTGAGGTCGTGGACGCGTGCGAGGACGCCGTGCGAGAGCTCGTGGACCGCGACCGCGAAGATGAGCGCCACGATGCCGAAGCCGACGGGGATGATGGGGTTGATCCCGGGGATGCCGAGGATGAGCCGCGGCGACGGGGTCGCCTCGACGGGCAGCTGGAAGAGGACCCAGAGCTGCAACACGAGAAGGACCGACATGAGGAACATGATCGTCCCCGTCATGTAGAGCCCGAAGCCGGCGCTCCAGTCGAACGTCCGTCGCGCCTTCGCGAGCCAGTCGAGGAGCCCGCGGCCCCGCTGCGTCTTGATCATGAGCGCGGGCCCGAAGAGCGCCATGTTGAGGCGGCGCATCCACCCCGTCTTCACGAGGAGGAACACGAGCAAAAGATAGGCGTTGAGAAGCAGCAAGAAGACGAGAAACGGGCTCACTGGGCCGGCTTATAAGGGCACTTCATATTAACGTGGCGATGGCGGCTCGTCGCGCGACGGCAGCGTCGCGTCCCGTGCACGTCGAGACGACGGTCGCGACGGACGAGGAGGCGGCGACGCTCGAGTCGGCCGCGCTTGACGAGCGGCTCGCGGCCTGCGTGCAACGCCTTCGCGTCGCGTCACGGTACCGGTGGAAGGGCAGGCTGGAGGAGGCGGACGAGGTGCTCGTCGCGTTCAAGACGACGACCGGCCGCGCCGCGAGGCTTTGCGCCCGGATCCTGGCGCTCCATCCCTACGAGGTGCCGTACCTTCGCGTCGAGCGGATGGAAGGCGTGCCCGCCGCGTACCGGGCGTGGCTCGCGAAGGAGACGGCTCCACCGCGACGCCGTGCTCGCCGAGCCACGTGAGAAGCCGTCGCGCCCACGCGAGCTTGCGGGGCTTCGTGGCCGGGTCGAAGTCCCCTGTGTAGCGTCCGGGCTTCGCCCCGAGGTCGAACCCGATGAGCCGAAGGCGCGCCGCGCCGAGGGCCGCCGCGACGAAGCACGCGCGGTCGCCGTCCGTGAAGCCGCCGAAATTGCGAAGCGGCTCGACGGGGGCGCACTGGCACGTCCCGACGGTCCGCGACTCGTCGAACGCCGGGAACCAGCGGTCGACGGCCTCCATGTTGTCGCCGTGCGCGTGCACGGCCACGAACGCCCCCCGGTTCCCCGCGTCCGCCTGGTCCTCCCCGCGGCCATCGAGGTCGGACACGATGAGGTCCGGCACGCGACCGGTCTCGAGGGCGGCCGTCGTCGCGCCGTCCGCGGCGACGATGGGGAGCCCAGAGGGTTCGCGAAGGAGCTCGTCCCGCGCCCGGTCGCCGGCCCCCACGACGACGACCGTCGCCCCGCGAAGCCGCTTCTCGAGCCCCGCCCAGGCCGCCTCCACGTGCCGGGCCCGAGGCCGCAGCCGCGCGGCGAGGTTTCGCGCGGCTACCTCGTCCCTTGCCGGGTCGTACGCGAACTCGGCGAGGATTTCCTCGTAGAAGGGCCGCCATTCTTCGAACCGCACGGGGATCACTTGGGCCCGGGGCCCGAAGCGAGCCGGGCCTGGTTCACTTGGACGAAGTACTTGTGCGCGATGAGGCCGCTGAAGAAGAGGAACCCGCCGAAAAAGATCCACGTGAGGAACTGGATGTTCACGACGTCGAGGGCCTCGTCCGGCGCGATGCGGCCGTCGAGGACGACGAGCGCGTCGATCGCGGCGTAGCCGACGGTCGCCGCCGCGAGGAAGAACAGGGAACCCTCCCAGTGCCGGGCCCGCGCGACGCGTTCGCGCACGTAGCGGTCCATCCCGCGTCCCACGACGATGAGTAGGATGGCGGCCACGATCCACCACCAGATCGTGTGCGCGAAGAGGAGCGAGTAGGTGCCGTAGGCCTTCGCCTCGCCGGCCTGGGCGACGCCCGCGTCGGCGACCGTCTGGTAGCCGCCCCAGATCGCGATGCCGAAGGCCAGGATGCTCGCAAAGAGGCTGAGCTTCCCCGCCTTCATCTGCTTCCCCAGCTGGAAGAAGAGCGTCCCGATGGGGACGTTGAGGCTGAACACCTGGACGAGGATGTAGAACGCCGCGAGGAAGAGGCCAGAGGCCACGAACAGCTCCGGGCGGCGGTAGATGATCGCGAGGCCCGCCGCGATGAGAAGGAGCGCAAGCGGCAGGAAGAACCGGCGCTGGAGCTTCTCGTCGTGGATGAGGCGGTTGAAGAGGAACAGGACGCCCTCGAGGTTCCTCGCCTGCTTGATGATGACGCGCTTCACGCCGTTCACCTTCGCGCGCGTCTTGAGGATGGGAAGGACGTGCTCGTCCTCCGCGCCGTCCGAGATGAGGACCACGGCGTCGGCCTTCGTCTGCGCGATGATCTCGTCGATCTGGTGCGCGATCGCGTTGTCCGCGAAGAGGCCCTCCCGCACGTGGCCCGTCACGGCACCGACGAAGACGTCCTCCGCGTCATACTCGAGCTTCCGGCGCAGGATCTCGTCGTACTCCTTGATCGCCGCGAACATCCCGTTCGCGTCGGCCTCCTCTGGGTCGGCCAAGGCGAGGGCCGTCGCCGCCTCGAGCATGGCCTCCCGCCCGATGATGGGCGCCCGGATGCCGGTCTTGCGCCCGAGGTCGTCGTCTCGGTCGACGTTGAGGACGAGGAGTCGCATTCCGGTTGAATATGAGGGGCTCCGGCTTAGAATAGGTTCCCCTTTGGGAGGCCCAAACGCAGGAGCCTCGGGGGCCTTATGTTCCTGGACGGCATCCCGGGCCCCGATGCCCCCCGGGCTTCCCCGGTTCTATCCTTGGTACATTGGGATGGCGGTCGCCGAGACCGTGGCGGCGGCCGCCGTGCTCGCCCTCGCCGAGGGCCAACTTTTGTTCGTGCGGTTGCTTCTGTCCGCCACTTTGCTTTTCGCGTGGTATCCGGCCGTCGCCGCCCGGCCGAGGCCGACGGAGAACTCGACGCCAAAGGAGCGCGTCCATCATTGCTCTCGTTGCGGGACGGGGAACACGTGGGGCCGCCCCTACTGCGCTTCATGCGAGGCGCGCCTCGTGTACGTCTGAGACGACTGGCGCGCCTACAGCAGGCCGGCCTTCTGGAGGGCCATGAGGTCCTCCGTCGAGAGCTTCTCGCCTTTCTTGAACTTCTCAAAGATCTCGTCGGCCTGCTTCTGCTGGTCCTCGCGGCTCGCGGCCATCCGGGCCTCGCCGACGGCGCGGCGCGACGAGCGGTGCTCCTCCTCGAGCGCGTGGATCTTCTCGACGAGCTCGATGTAGGCCTTGTGCACCTTGTCGGCCTCGAGCTTCGCGACGACGACCCTTTCCTGGACCGCGTCGGCCTGCTTGCGGATCTTGTCGGACTGGCCGAAGAGGTTCACCATCTGCTCGTGCTCGGCCTGCGCCGAGTGGGCGAGCTCCCCGACCTTCTCGTGCTGCTTCTCGGCGCGCTCCTTCGCCTGGGTCGCGGCCTCGTGCGCGCCCTTGAGCTCCGGGTTGGAGCTGATCTCGAGCTCCTTGGAGCGGATCTCGCGGTGGAGCCGGCCGAGCTCCTCCATGAGCGCCTTCTCCTTCGAAGGCGTGAGGACCTTGGTCATCTGCTCGAACTCGAGCCGCTTGAGTTCGCGCTTGAGGAACCCGATGGCGTGGCCGCCGCGGGGAAGGGCCCGCGCCTTGACGTCCTCCTCCTTGCGCGCCGCGTCCTCGTAGGCGACGTGGTACTCGTCGCGGAGTGTCTTCGCGTGCTGGACCTGTTCGTTGAGGGCGGCGCGGCGCTTCTTGTGCTCGTTCGCCTGGTTGACGAGCCCGCGGACCTGGGCGTTGTAGTCGTCCCGTTCGTCGGCCAGGACGCGGGCCTGGCCGTTGAGATCGTCGCGGCGCGTGCGAAGAAGGTTGGCTTCTTTCTGGAAGGCGTTGAGCTTGCGCTCTAGTTCCGGGAGGTTCGGTTCCGTGGTTGTGGTGGTTTGGGCATTGCCTACCGGGTCATCAGCCATGGGCGGTCACAAAACAGGCGTGGCGGGGTTTCGTGGATGGTCAGCCGTATAAAAAGGTTGGCGGACGTGGCCACCCCGGTGCGTGCGGTCGCCCGGCCGACGCCCGGGCGGTTTCCTCGCGGTACGCGGCCGGACGTTCGGAGCCCGCATCGTACGCAAACCTCAAGTAGAAGCCGTGCGGCTAGCCGACGCGGGGCAATCCATGCGGGGCACTGCTAAGCTTGCGGCTCTTGGCGTCGTGGCCATCCTTTTGGGCGGCTGCGTGTCGGGCGAATCGAAGTCGAACGCGGCCGCGTCGACCTCGGCTCCGCCGCCGACGGTCTCGGCCGACGAGGGCAGCATCTCGGGCCAGGTCCTAAGCGAGGAGATCCAGCCCATCGGGGACGCGGACGTCGCCATCTCGGGCCCCTCGCAGGCGGTCGGGAAGAGCGACGCCCAGGGGAAGTTCACCTTCAACGGGCTCGCGCCCGGCGAGTACACGGTCATCGCCCAGCGCCTCGGCTTCGACTCGGAGGCCAAGAAGGTCGTGGTCGAGGCCGGCATCGCGGCGGAGGTCACCATGACCCTTCAAGCCATCGCGATCGGCGGGGAGCCGCGGCGCGAGGTCACGACCTATGACGGCTTCATCGACGGCGACGCCTACACGTTCGCGGTGGGGCTCTACTACCCGCGCAGCTTCACGCTTAACGTGAGCCAGGGCGCCGGGGCCCTCGTGGTCTCGATGGCCTGGGAGTCGAGCGCGCCGCTCTTCGTGCGCTACATGCGCGTCACCACCACCCTCGACGGCAACAGCAACACCACGAAGGGCCGTTCGCCGCAGACCGTGACCATGTCGGACCTCGAGGTCGAGAAGAAGAAGGAGAAGGTCACCGTCGCGTACAAGCCGGACTTCGCGTGTGGCGTCGACCCGCTGTGCTTTGCGGGCAACCCCGACGCCCTCGTCCCGCAGATCGCCTACCAGCAGCGGGTGAAGTTCTACAACACGGTGTTCTACAACGAGGCGATCCCGGACGGCTACACGGGCCTGCCGTAGCCGGGCCGCGAGAATTTGGAGCCAGGGGGCGGCCGGCAAGGCGTGCGGCGAGCCCAACGGACGGGGGAGACGCCGCCTTCCCACAGGCCGCCCGGCATTCCGATGCCCGGGAGGCATGCGGATCTGTAACGTGGGGATCAATCTCGGAAAGCACGTCTGCAAGGCAAGCATCGTCAACGGCCGAGGTTGGGTCGTGGAGCGGTTCGACCTAGCCAACAATCGCAAAGGATACCACGAGCTCCCGACAAGGTCCGCAAAAGCGACCGATTGGTCCTGGCGGCGGGCCTGTACGTGCACCACGACCAATTGGTCAAGCCTGGATATCAGGTGGTGACCCCGAGCCCGCGCGGCGTGGGCCAGATCACGGAAAGGGACGAGGAGCCCAAGCCTTGTAGCGAGATTCTCGCGCGGCTGCTCCGGGTTGGCAGCCTGCCGCGAGCCTGCATGTGTGCCCCATCGCGACCGCCC
Source organism: Methanobacteriota archaeon (assembly GCA_016180755.1). Lineage (GTDB taxonomy): Archaea > Thermoplasmatota > E2 > JACPAO01 > JACPAO01 > JACPAO01. The sequence goes on along the minus strand of JACPAO010000117.1, from coordinate 4,295 downwards.
GGCGCCATTGGCTTGCAGAGGTTTGGGAGCCGTTTCGTGGCTCGTGCAAGCCTAGAAACCTTTTTGGCGACCGCGGCTGTGGGCGAAGCGGTGAGTTAGCGGTGAGGCGAACTTGTGCATGGGCCGTTACGTTCGGGATGTTGACTATGATGGTGGCCCCTTCTGGGGCCGCCACTAACGTCCTTGATTGGATTGTCATTGAAGACGACGGCGGCGACGGTCTGGTAACAATCGTCTGCCTGGCTCCAGGTTTCGTCAATTGCAGCGTTGCAGCCGCTTTTGCGGCAGGAGGATGTGCTCTTGGCCAATGCTTAGAGGTCCAGTTCGGAGCGATTGGCCATTTGTCCTCGATTGCCCTGCCCGGAGACGGAAATGGCGGCCACAGTCTCGGCGCCGTTAACGAGAAAACTCTTAGTTGCTATTGGGAGGGATTCAGCGGTGCGTGTTTGGCGGTAGCGACGGATTTTATCTTTGATTGCGGCACCGGCGTTACGGCAGAAAGCAACGGTGCCTTGACGTTCTACATTGATACGAACGTCGCCGCCATCGTGCCGGCGCCGCAGGCTGTGGCCTCCGCGATAGGCTGCGGCATCGAGTCGAGCGGTGATCCGTCAACCTCCTGGGAGATGGTCTTGGAACGGCTTCAAAGCGATTTCGACGCCAAGGCCGCTGCGCTGGTTGAAAGAATCGGCGCGTTTGGCCTTCCCACCGAGGAGGTCGCGAAAGCCGCCAGCGCCACCAGCGCAATAATACCTGGATTGGCGCCGCCGGGGCCGAAGGAACATGACGCGGCGCCCCTTGCCGCGTTGGAAATCCGCTAGCGGCCAACGGCGAACGCTGCACGGCGCGGCGACCTTCCTCGACTGGAAAGGGCGTCGCGCCCCGACCGGCGGCCGAAACCCGGGACCGCCTCAAGGTCCTCCGAAATGTCTTCAGCAAGGCGGCCTCAACGGCCGTGGACAAGACGCGGCCAGCCCCAACATCCTGCGCCTCGACGAACCGAGGGCCAAGGCCAAGCTCGACCACCTCATCTGGATCGGCTGGACGAGCACCGGCGACCCCAGCCAAGTGGTCGTCGTGGTCTACCAGCAGAAGTTCAGCGTCATCACGTCCATGTTCTACGGCGAGGAAGCGCCCGAGGACTTCTCGGCGTTGCCTCCGTAGGCGTCCGGCGCCCCAAGCCGCGGCGATCGACGCGCGCCCCAGCGCAACACTAATGTAGCCAGGATTGGCCTTGGGGCGTGGGGCACGTCATGCGGGGCACATCGACGATTGTTTGGCTGAGCGTCGCGACGCTACTCGTCTCCGGCTGCACCTCAGGCACATCCGGCGCGACGTCCTCAGGAACGACGTCGGCCCCCGCGCCGACGGTCTCGTCCGACACCGGGAGCATCACGGGCGAGGTGTTCACCGACGAATTTCAACCCATCCCCGGGACCGAGGTCGCCATCAACGGGCCCGCCACCTCGTCCGCCATGACCGACGCCGAGGGCAAGTTCACCTTCAACGAGCTACCCCCGGGAAGCTACGTCGTGTTCGCCCAGCGGCTCGGGTTCCAGTCCGCGTCCAAGAAGGCGGCCGTCACGGCCGGGGCCGCCACCGAGGTCTCCTTCTCGCTCGAGGCGGTCGCGATCGACGAGGACCCCCGCATGGAATATGTCCAGACGGACGGATTCATCACTGGACCGGACGTGTACTGCTTCTGCGTCATCGTCTACCGCACCTACAGCTTTACCCTGAACCTCACGCCCGGCGCCCAGGACATCGTCACCTCCATGGCGTGGCTGGCGAACGCGCCGACCACGGCCCGTTACCTCTACCTCGGCCTGTACTACAAGGAGACCCGTAACGGGACCTTCGGGGCTTCCCCGGTCACCACGAGGATCGAAGAACTCGAACTCTCGAAGAAGGACAAAGCGACCGTGTTCTACTCCATCTACTTCGCCTGTCAGGGCGCGACGTTCACGCCGCAGTGCCTCGCGGACCACCCGGACGCGCTCGTCCCCGTCATCGCGTACGAGCAGCGCGTGAAACTCTACTCGTCCATCTTCTACCACCAGCCGGCGCCTGACGGATACACTGGCCTGCCCGAATAGCGCCCTGCCGCGCCTTCTTGCCAGGGTTGGGGACCCGATCGCCCCCCGGGTGAAAGGGGGCACGATGCCCCACCGCCCACTGGGGTGGCCGACCGAAATCGCCCGCGAGATTTGTGGGCCAGGGTACACCGGACGACGGCAAAACTCAAGTAGTCCGCCACGACGTAGCGCGAGGGTAGCCTATGTCGCGCCTCGTTCCATTGGCCATGATTGTCACTGCCGCTCTGGTCCTTTCCGGTTGCGCTGGCGGCCAGGCGACCCCCCAGGCCGCCCCTTCCACGACCGCCCCTCCCCCGACCGTTTCGGCCGATGCCGGCAGCATCGCTGGCCAGGTGACCGACGACGCAATGGTGGCCGTCGAGGGTGCCGATGTCGCGGTCAGCGGCCCCGGCGAGGGCACCGCCAAGACGGACGCGAACGGCAAGTTCACCTTCAACGACCTCACGCCCGGTGCCTACACGGTCGCGGTCCAAAAGCTGGGCTTCGATTCCGCCGCGAAGAAAGTCACCGTCGTGGCGGGCGAGGCCGTCCAGGTCGCCTTCGTCATCGCGGCGATCGCCATCGAGAGCGAGCCCCGCGTCGACTACGAGATCCGAGGCGGCTACATCGAGGGGCCCTCGCTCTACACGCCTGCCGTGACATACAGGCCCGTGCAGACGTTCCCGGTCAACATGACGCGGGGGGCCCGGGACGCCGTCCTCGCGTTGGCGTGGGTCGCAAACTCGCCCACTTCGGCGAAGTTCATGTACGAAGCGTTGGCGTACGACGGCCAAACCAACTCAACCTGGGGCAAGTCGCCGCGAGTCGTCCGCCTGTCCGAGATGGAAGTGGACAAGGCGAAGGACAAGGCGACCGCCACGTGGTACCTTCACTTCGCGTGCACCGGATCCACGCTCACGCCGCAATGCTTCGTCGACAACGCGCCGGATTCCGTCCTCCCGGTGGTCGTCATGGACCAGCGCGTGACGTTCTACTCGTCCGTCTTCTACAACCAGGCGGCCGCCGACGACTACACGGGCCTTCCCCCGTAGGTCGGTCCTGGGGCCGCCTAGCGCTTCTTCGCCTTCACGAAGTCGGCGATGTCCGTCGGGAACCGGGCGACCTTCACGTTCGCCTTCTCGAAGGCGGCCTGCTTGGAGGCGGCCGTGCCCATGCCGCGGCTCACGATCGCGCCTGCGTGGCCCATCCGCTTCCCTTCCGGCGCGGTGCGCCCCGCGATGTAGGCGTAGACGGGCTTCGACACGTGCTTCGCGATGTAGGCTGCGGCCTCCTCCTCCGCCGTGCCCCCGATCTCCCCCACGAGCACGATCCGTTTCGTGTCCTCGTCCGCCTCGAGGTGCTTCAACGCGTCGACGAACGTCGTCCCGGGGACCGGGTCCCCGCCCAGCCCGAGGCAGCTCGACTGCCCGATTCCGTTCTCGGACAGGGCGTTCACGATCTCGTACGTGAGCGTGCCGCTTCGCGAGGCGATGCCGACGTCGCCGGGCCTGAAGATCATGCCGGGGAGGATCCCGACCTTGCCCTTCACCGGCGGGCTCGCCGCGCCGGGGCAGTTGGGGCCGATGAGCGTCGCCCGCTTGTACTTCGCGTAGTGGACGAAGTCGAGCGCGTCGTGGACGGGGATGTGCTCCGTGATCACGATGACGGTGCCGCATCCAGCGTCGAGCGCCTCGATGACGGCGTCCTTCGCGTACGGGGCCGGGACGAACACGAGGCTCGTGTTCGCTCCCGTCTTCGCGACCGCGTCGAAGCAGTCGTCGAAGACCGGGACGCCGTGGACGGACTCGCCGGCCTTCCCCGGCGTGACGCCCGCGACGACCTCCGTCCCAAACTCCTTCATCGCGCCGATGTGGAACTGGCCCTGGTGGCCCGTGATGCCTTGGACCATGAGGCGCGTCGACTTGTCGAGCAGGACCGCCATCGGCACGACCCTGGTGCTCAGCAATGCGGGGCAGATCGGGACCACTCTAGCCCTGATGAAATTTGATGCCGACCCAAGGCGCATGGGATGGATCAATGTGGGCGGCTTTGCGGGGATGGGTGTTGGAGCAGGACTGGGAGGAGTCAAGGGAACGCGGGGGGTGGCGGCAGGTCAGTTGTTCGGTAGCATGGCGGGCCTCGCGGCCACTACGGCGGCAACCTCATTCATCGATTGGGGCCCGCGACCGCAGCGGCCTGCGGTGAAGCGCCTGACGGACA
>JACPAO010000052.1 GCA_016180755.1 Methanobacteriota archaeon | reverse complement strand
TAGATGAATCACCTCACGACCGGCCGCGGCCGTTCGGCCCGAGGTGTATCCGACCGGTCGACCACGGAATCCGGCGTTGGCGAGGGCCACCTGTCCCTTTTTTAACGCTACCCAGGCTTCGCCTGCCCGGATGAAGGTCCCCAAGCAGCCCGAAGCCAACATCGGCATGATCGGGCACGTCGACCACGGCAAGACCACGCTCACGCAGTGCCTCACGGGGACGTGGACGGACGTCCACAGCGAGGAAATCAAGCGCGGCATCAGCATCAAGCTCGGCTACGCCGACGCGGCCTTCTGGAAGTATCCTGGGCTGCCGTCCCCGACGTGCTTCGGGACGAAGGAGAAGGGCCCGAACGGCGAGAAGGGGGAGCTCCTTCGGACCGTGAGCTTCGTCGACGCCCCCGGCCACGAGACCCTCATGGCGATCATGCTCTCGGGCGCCGCCATCATGGACGGCGCGCTCCTTCTCGTCGCCGCGAACGACAAGTGCCCCCAGCCCCAGACGCGGGAGCACCTGCAGGCCCTCGAGATCACGGGGAACAAGAACATCGTCGTCGTGCAGAACAAGATCGACCTCGCGAGCGAGGAGCAGGCCTTGAAGAACTACAAGGAGATCGAGGACTTCGTCGAGGGCACGATTGCCGAGGCCGCACCCATCATCCCCGTCTCCGCGCACCACGAGGTCAACATCGACGCCCTCGTCGAAGCGATCCAGAAGCAGATCCCGACGCCGGAGCGCGATCCCGGGAAGCAGCCCCTCATGTTCGCCGCGCGCAGCTTCGACGTGAACCGCCCCGGGCTTCCCCCGGACAAGCTCAACGGGGGCGTCGTCGGCGGCAGCCTGCTCCAAGGGAGCCTCGAGGTCGGTCAGGAGATCGAGATCGCCCCCGGGAACGTGACCGAGGAGAAGGGCCAGCGCCACGTCGAGCCCCTTTTCACCAAGGTCACGAGCCTCCACAAGGGCGGCCAGGCCGTCCAGAAGGCCGGCCCGGGCGGCCTCCTTGCCATCGGGACGCTCCTTGATCCGTTCTACACGAAATCCGATTCGCTCGCCGGCAAGGTCGTCGGTCTTCCCGGCACGCTTCCGCCCGTCTGGGAAAGCTTCACCCTCGACACGATGCTCCTCGAGCGGGTCGTCGGGGTCGACGGGGAGGGCGGCAAAGTGGACGTGATCAAGACGCGGGAGCCCCTCATGCTCACCGTGGGGACCGCGACGACCGTCGGGACCGTCGCCTCCGCGCGCGCCGCCGTCGTGGATCTCAAGCTCCGCCTCCCGGTCTGCGCGAAGCCCGGCCAGCGCGTCGCCATCTCGCGCCGCGTCGAGAACCGGTGGCGCCTCATCGGCCACGGCACGATCAAGAACTGAGCCGGAGCCGGATGCCGACCCTCGTCGTCGCCGACACGAACGCACTCCTCATGCCCTTCGAGCGGCGCATCCGCATCGAACCCGAACTCGAGCGGCTCCTTGGCACCTACGAGATCCTGGTGCCCGATGTGTGCCTCAACGAGCTCGGTCGTATCGCGAGCGAAGAGAAGGGCGCCCGGCGGGACCGCGCCAAGATGGCCCTCTCGCTTGCGGCCCGGTTCAAGTCGGTGGCCGGAAACGGAGCGCCCGACGAGGTGGCCCTGCGGATCGCGAAGGAGCGCGGGGCGCACCTGTTCACGAACGACGCGGCCCTCGCGAAGCGCGCCATGGCCGAAGGGGTCCCCGTGATCCGCATGCGGGGCCTCTCGCACCTCATCGTCGAGGCGCGCAACGAGTAGCCCGGCCCCGCAGGCGGCTTATAAGGCGTCGACTGCCCAAGGACCTCCTGCCACAACCCTTTTACCCAGAATCGCCTACGAATCGCGGTTGTCCTAGGGAATCCGTCCCGAAGGACGACCAACAGGTGCGTCCGCGCCACGCTCACCAGGCGGGGTGCGGGCAAATTCAGAACCGCAGAAGCGAGCGACCGCCAGCGTGCGGACGGGCGCGAAACGGTGGTGGTGCAGGTGGCTCTGGACGACACCGGACCACGCCACGCGACAGCCACGCGTGCCGTGCGGGGCATTCGCACAGACGCCAGCGGCAGTCCTTCTTCTCTCCGACCTGACCTCCCATTGAACCTGGTGACCGAGGCAAGCCCGGGCGTGGTGGAAACGCGAGCCGCAAGGCCGCGCTCCGCCGCGCCCGGGATGCTCTTCGGGCGCATCAGCCTCGTCGCGATGGCCCTCCTCCTCGCGCTCGCGGCGGCCGGGCCGGAGCTGGTCGCGGCCGACCACTTCACGAGCCTCGGGATCACGACCCCGACGAGCTCCGTGGTAGGCGCGTCCACGCAGTACCGGCTCGCCTTCAGGATCCACGGCTCGACGCAGTGGACCAACACCGGCACGATCGCCATCGACTTCCCGGACACGGCGGACATCTCGAGCGCAACGGGCGGCACCTTGACGGGCTGCGGCGGCGGCACCGGCTCATTCAGCGCCACCGTCGGCCGCGACGAATCCCTCAAGATCCTCACCCTTACGCGCTCGGGCGCCGGCAGCTGCGCCAGCAACGAGGACGCCGTGATCACGGTCGACTCCGTCCTCAACCCGACCGTGTCCGGCGCCAACTCGATCACCGTCACCCTCAACAACGGCGCCACGCAGCTCGAACAAGGGTCCGCGAGCGTCACCCTGACGGAGGGCGCCCTCGACCACGTCCACACGACGCCGACGCCCGTCACGCTTACGGTCGGCGACACGCAGACCTTCACCGCGGCCGGCCACGACCAATACCACAACGCCGTGTCGATCACTCCCGCCTGGAGCGTCGCCTCGGGCGTCGGCTCGATCGACTCCGGCTCGGGCCTCTACACGGCCGGCACCACGAGCGGCACGGGGACCGTGCGCGCGTCCGCCGGAGGCAAGACCGGCGACGCGAGCGTCACCGTCTCCCCGGGCGCGGTCTCCGCGTCGACCTCCACGGTGGGCGCGACGTCCCCCGTCACCGCCAACGGGGTCGCGACCTCGACGGTCACGGTGACCCTCCGGGACGCGTTCAGCAACGTCGTCCCCGGAAAGTTCGTCGCGCTCGCCTCGACCCGGGGCGCCTCGGACTCGATCACACAGGCGGCTTCCGCAACAGACGCCAACGGCCAGGCCACGGGGACCGTCGCGAGCACGGTGGCCGGAAGCTCCACGATCTCGGCGACCGACACGACGGATTCCCTTGCGATCACGCAGACGGCGTCGGTGAGCTTCGTGGCGGGTCCCGTCGCGACCCTCGCGATCACGAATGCGGCGACGACGCAGACCGCGGGCGCCACGAGCCAAGTCACGTACACCGCGACGGCCGTCGACGCCAACAATAACGCCGTCGCCCTCGATAGCGCGACGGGCGTAACGTGGACCATCGCCGCGGCCGGTGGTTCGTTCTCGCAGAACGTGCTCACGCCTACGAACACGGCCGGGACCTACACGGTGACGGCTACCCTCAACTCGGACAACACAAAGACCGACACGGAAACCTTCACGGTCCAGCCGGGGGCGCCCGCCTCCATCACGATCGCGAACGCCGCGACGACACAGACGGCCGGCGCGACCACCCAGGTCACCTACGCCGTTTCGTCCGTGGATGGATCGGGCAACGCCGTGACGCTCAACAGCGCCACGCAGGTCACTTGGGCGATCTCCTCGGGCGGCGGCTCGTTCTCGCAGAACGTCCTGACTCCCGGCAACACGGCCGCGACCTACACCGTGACCGCGACCCTCGACGCCGACAACACGAAGACGGACACCGAATC
>JACPAO010000101.1 GCA_016180755.1 Methanobacteriota archaeon | reverse complement strand
CTTCGATCGGACACGTTCACGCAGCCCATCGACGAGATGCGCGAGGCGATGGGCAAGGCGGCCGTCGGCGACGACGTGTACGGCGAGGATCCCACCGTCAACGAGCTCCAGGCCAAGGCGGCCGAGCGTGTCGGGAAGGAGGCGGCCCTGTTCATGCCCTCGGGGACGATGGTGAACCAGGCCGCCCTCTGGGTGCACTCCGGACGGCAGGGCGCGCTCGCCTGCGAGGCTGGCGCGCACGTCTACTATTACGAGGGCGGGGCGGCTTCGCTCCTTAGCAACCTCCTCGTCTACCCGATCGAGGGCCGCCGCGGGGTCTTTTCGCCCTCGCAGTTAGAGTCGATTGTCCCGGCGGACCCGATCCACTACGCGCCCATCCGCGTGGTCGCCATCGAGAACACGCACACGAGGGCGGGCGGCACCTGCTGGACCCCGGCGCAGACGAAGTCGATCGCCGAGTACTGCCGCGAGCGGAAGATCCCCGTCCACCTCGACGGGGCGCGCGTCTTCAACGCGTCGGTCGCGCAGAGCGTTCCGGTCCGCGCGCTCACGGACCCGGCCGATTCGGTCGGTTTCTGCCTCTCGAAGGGCCTGTCCGCGCCGGTGGGGTCGCTTCTGTGCGGGGGCCGCGCGTTCATCGACGAGGCGCGCCGCGTGCGAAAGATCCTTGGGGGCGGGATGCGGCAGGCGGGCGTCCTCGCGGCGGCGGGGCTCGTCGCGCTCGACAAGATGGTCGACCGGCTGCGCGAGGACCACGAGAACGCGCGACGCCTCGGCGCGGGCCTCGCGAAGATCGAGGGGCTGCGCGTGGACCTCGACGCCGTGCAGACGAACATCGTGAACTTCGACATCGCCGGGACGGGCCAGTCCGTACCCGGGTTCCTCGCGGAGCTCGCAAGGCGCGGCGTCAAGGCGATGGAACGCGACGTGGGGCCCGTCGTGCGGATGGTCACGCATCGCCACATCGCGAAGAGCGACGTCGAGGCGACGCTCGAAGTCGTGCGTGACGTCGCGTCGATGAGGGTCGCGAAGCGGGTTCGACACTCGTCCCAAACCCGTTAAACGAACGCCTCGCCACATTGGCAGAGCTTGGCGACGCCCGAACCACCGCACACGAACCTCGTCCGCTACCTTCCCGTCGCGGGGCTCGTCATGACCTTCATCCTCGTCACGGGTTGGGTGGGCGTGCTCGCCGCCTCGCGGACCCAGGCGCTCGGCATCCTCGCTGGCATCACGACGCTCTTCTACGGCGGGAAGGAGGCCGGCCTCCCGCTCGGGATCGCGGCCGGCGCGAACCCGCTTCTTCTGGGAGCCTTCATCTTCCTCGCCGACGCCGCCGCGACGTGCTTCGTCTACCCGCCCCTCCACTACGCAATCCGCAACTGGCTCGAGCGCGACGGCCTCGTCGGGGAGTACCTGCGCTTCCTGCGGGCCGCGGCCGTCAAGCGCCAGGCACTCGTCACGCGCTTCGGCGCCTTCGGGCTCTTCCTCTTCATGCTCATCCCCTTCGCGATCAACGGACCCCTCGTCGGCGCGCTCCTCGGCCGCCTCATGGGGCTGCGCGCCCGACAGATCGTCCCGACGCTCATGGTCGCGATCGGCGTGACCACTGTCGTTTGGACCGGCATCTACGCGTTCGGCCTGCAGATGGCCTCCACGATCGACCCTATCCTCCCGAAGGTCATCGCCGCGATTGTCGTGCTGGTCGTCGTCGCGCACGGCCTCGTGAGCTTCCTCCACGTCCGCCGGAACCGGCGGAGGCCGGCGACGCCCGCACTCGACGGACCCCCGCAGACGCGGGCCGCAGCGGACGCCCGACCCGAGCTGCTTGCGCTCGACTAGCACGAACCGGGCGCCGGGCGCCGACAACGATTAAATAGCGGCCGGGGTCCGAGCCGCCCAAGATGCGCGCCCTCTCCGCCGGCCTTGCCAGCCTGATCCTTGTCACCGCCTTCGCCGGCTGCTTCGCCGACGAGGCCCCCGAACCCGCCGCCGAGACCACCGACGACGGCGCCGAGCCGTCGGAGGACGCCGGCAACGCGACCGAGAACACCACCGCCGCGCCCGCCGTGCACGTAGTCGTCTCGGACAACGGCACGGCCCTGGAGGCCCTCAACGGCACGTACGCGGCCACCGTCGGCGTGAACCTCACGTTCGACGCAAGCGGCTCCACGGGAGACAACCTCACCTTCGCGTGGGATTTCGGCGACGGCAACACGTCGAGCGAGGCCGTCGCGACCTACGCCTTCGCGGTCGCGGGCAACGCGACCGTGACGCTCGTCGTCGCCGACGGCGCCGGCGCGACGAACGAGACCACGCTCCCGTTCGCCGTCGGGGCCTCCGCCCCCGCAGGGCCGGCCCCCGGCACCTTCCTGGAGGTCCTCACGCTCACCGACTCCGGAACCTACACGGCGGCCGTCCAGACGGGTGCGGCGGCAAGCACTTCGAACCCGTACTGGTGCGTGGGGGCGACAAGCGGCGTGTCCGCCAACAAAGTCATCACCTGGGCCATCCCGACCGTCCTCGCGAACGGAACGCGCGTGGCCGTCGCCGAGTTCGACCTCAAGCTCACGGGCGGGCAGACCACCGTCGATCAGGGGCTTCGGCTCACGGACCCCGCAGGAAAGAACACCGACGTGGACGCCGCGCCAGCCGGGGACAACGGCGAAAAGCTCGTTTCGGAAGGCGAATTCGTAGGCGGGACGTACAAGGTCGGCGTCTACGGCTGCATTGCGGTCAACGGCACGTGGAGCCTCACGGCGAAGGCCACGCTCGTCGCGGCGGAATAGTTGACGGTTCGGCCCCCCCACCAACCTCCTTAATTAGGGGCGCAGCGTCAGAAGACTCGATGTCGGAGCCAGGGCCCGTGGGTCCATCTTTCCCAGACCAGAGCATAACGACGAGGGTGCTGCGCCAGGTGCGGCGGTTCCTCCTCGTGCTCTTCGGGTTCACCCTCATCTTCTTCGGGTTCCTCCTCGGGTTCGTGCCGGGGATCCCGGGGTGGCCCCTTGGGCTCCTGGGACTTTCGATCCTCGCGGGCGAGTACGTGTGGGCCCGTCGCATCCTCAAGCGCGTGAGCGAGGGCGCAAGCCGCCTTCGGGACGCGGTCCTTCCGCGATGGGCGCGCCGCCGCCGCAGGCCGCCCGAGGCCAAGCCCGTTACGGGCTGAGTCGCGTCCGGTCGCGCGGGAAGATCACGGCCTCCCGGATGTTGGGAAGCTCGAGCATCTGCATGAGGATCCGTTCGACGCCGATGCCGCAGCCACCGTGGGGCGGCATCCCGTAGCGGAACGCGCGTAGGTAGCCCTCGAAGTCCTTGGGGTTGAGGTCCTTGCGGACGAGGCCCTCCTCGAGGAGCTTGGCGTCGTGGATCCGCTGGGCGCCGGAGAGAAGCTCGACGCCCCGGTACTCGAGGTCGAAGGCGCGGCTCCACGTGTCGGTCATCTTCTCGTGCTCGGGCATGCAGTAGAACGGCTTCTCGACGAGGGGGAATTTCGTGATGAAGAAGAAGTCGTGGCCGTCCTTGCGCAGGATCTCGCCGAGTTCCTTCTCCTCCGCGTTGCCGATCTCGTAGGCCCACGTCTCGTCGTCGCGGGCATGCACACCGGCGCGCCGGGGGAGCGCGACCTTGTGCTGCTGCAGGAGCTTCACGGCGGCGTCGAACGTGATGCGGCGGAACGGCCGCGCCGGGATGGGCACCTGTTTCCCGAGGACCTGGAGCTCCTTCTGGTGCTCGCTCGCGACGCGGTTCCAGATGTTCGCCATGAGGCCCTCGATGGCGTCCATGACCTCCCCGTCGTTCTCGATGAAGGCCATCTCGAGGTCGA
>JACPAO010000100.1 GCA_016180755.1 Methanobacteriota archaeon | reverse complement strand
GCCGCCGCGGCCGGCGAGTGTAAGGAGGCTCCACCATGGTAAACGTGAAAGTGAAGGAACTCCAGCCCAGGCGTTGCAGGCTCGTCATCGACGAGGCGACCCCCTACTTCGTCAACTCGCTGCGCCGGGTGCTTCTCTCGGAGGTGCCCAAGATGGCGATCGACGACGTCATCGTGTACGACAACAACTCGGGGCTCTTCGACGAGATCGTCGCGCACCGGGTCGGGCTCCTGCCCGTCACGACGGACCTCAACCTCTTCAAGTTCCGCAAGGAATGCGTCTGCGAGGGCAAGGGCTGCCAGAACTGCACGATCCGGTTCACGCTCTCGAAGGAGGGCCCGGGGGTCGTCTACTCGCGCGACCTGCAGCCGGACAACCCCGCGTACGCCATCGCCGACCCGGCGATCCCCATCGTGGAACTCCTCAAGGGCCAGCGCCTCATCCTTGAGGCCGAAGCCATCCTCGGCGTCGGACGCGACCACGCGAAGTGGCAGGTCTGCTCCGGGGTCGGCTACAAGTACTACCCGATCGTGAAGGTCAACAACGGGCAGGTCCAGAACGCGGACGCCGTCTCGAAGAGCTGCCCGGTGGACGTCTTCGAGGCCCACAAGGGAGAACTGCAGGTCGTCCGTGAGGAAGCCTGCATCCTGTGCAACGCGTGCGTGGAGAAGGACCGCGAGACGGGCGGCAAGGGCGTCACGATCAAGGGCGACGAGACGAAGTTCCTCTTCAAGTTCGAGACCGACGGGAGCCTCAAGCCGGACGTCGCGCTCCTCAAGGCCGTCGAGATCATGAAGAATCGCCTCAACGAGTTCGAGGAGAAGGCCCTCAAGCTCAAGGTCATGGAAGCCGAGGTCTGAGTTCGGCCGCGTTGTGCTGCCTGAATTCAGGCACCACGTGCGTCCTTCACGGCGCGAAGCTGCACTTCCATCTCGTCCTTGGGGCGCAGGAAGGGCCGCAGGACCGGAAGCCTCGCGAACAAGTGGACCGAAAGCGGATGGCCGTTCGGGCCGATCCGGAAGAAGTCCTTCGCGCGGAACCCCGTGCGGTTGAACCGGAACTTCGATTTCTGGAAGTTCGCCGCGTGGTAGCCCTTCGCCTCCCAGTTGCGTTGGTCGAAGTAGTCGAACCAGTCGGGGCGCCACTGGCGGTAGTGCTGGGGGTTCATGAGCCCGGCGTGGGTGCCGCCGAGCGGGATCGCCGCGTGGAGGATCCCGTCGGGGCGAAGGACGCGGTAGATCTCCTCCATGACGTCGAAGAGGACGTCCCGCTGCGTGCCCTTGCGTTCGCGGAAGACGGGCGGGACGTGCTCGAGCACGTGGCTCGCGTACACGACGTCGAACGTGTTCGCCTGGAACGGCCAGGGCGTCCTCACCATGTCGTGCTTCACGACGCGCGGGTCGTCGTAGAAGGCGTCCATGTTGACCCAGCCGGGTCCCGTCTTGACGTCGCGGCCACAGCCGACGTTGAGGCGGTCCTTCCCGGGGACGTCCCATCGGCGCGGTCGCCAGGCCACGGCTGGGCGGCACGACGCCGCCTTATTAGAACCTGGGCATCAACGGCCGGGGGCGCGCCTCGTTTTCGTGCCCGCGCTTGACGGGGGGCGCTTGGGCGCGCCGACGGCCCCCGGCTGAGGGATCGGCTTCCCGCATTCCTGGCAGTAGCGTGCATTCGCCTCGTTGAGCGCGCCGCAGGTCGGGCACTTAAGGACCATGCGCGGCGCGGCGGGCGCGGCGTCGCCCGGGGCGCCCGCGTAGACGACCACCGACTGCTGTTGCTGCTGGGGCCGGCCCCCGCCGCCCTTCGCCGCGCCTACGATGACGAGGATGATGCCGATTACGGCCATGGGGCCCCAGAGGCCGTCCAGGGGATCCGGCCCGTATTGGCTCGTGGTCGCGTCGAAGATGCTGTTGAGGAGGATCGACCCGAGGAACAGGCCGAGGCCGGCGTAGAGGAGCTGCCGGTTCACGATCGGCCCCCGATGTAGGTGGCGCACTGCGTGCAGAAGCGCGCGGACTGCGGGTTGTCGTGCTGGCACGTTGGGCAGCGGACTCGCGTGATGACGGTGGTACCCGGCGGCACGGGCATGCCGCCTGCGCCCATCACGACGACCCGCTGCTGTTGTTGCTGCTGGCGGCCGCTCGGTCGCACGATGCCGACGATGAGGAGGACGACGGCGAAGATGAACGCGACGACCATGAAACAGATGCCGCCGATGAACGCCTCGAACTCGTTGTCCGCCCCGAAGAACGAGGGCGCGAAGGTGGGGCTCAGGAACGCGAGCGCCATGAGGGCAACGGCGGCGGCCACGAGGACGGTCGAATGGCGGTCCAGGCGAAGGCCCTCCTAGAGTTTCGTGCCGCAGTGGGGACAGTTGTTGAACGTGCTCGCGACGCGCTCGTGGCATCCGGGGCAGACGAGGAGGACCTGCGAGGCGCCCCCCTGGGTGACACGCATCGGCTCGGCGCCGGCTCCGTAGCCTCCGATCACGACGCTCTGCTGCTGGGAGGAGGCGCCGCCCTCGGCGTCCTCGGCCGCGGCGCCGCGCTGCGGCCCGGTGAGGAAGAACAGCCCCACGAGGAGGAAGACCGCGGCGACGACGAGGAGGATGACCGTGAGCGGTCCTTGGAAGGCCTGGATCGCGAGGACGAGGAGGACCACCATCCCGATGATGAAGCCGAGTCCGATGCCCCATTCCGCTTCGCGCGGGATGCCACGACCCATGGCTCGGACAACCCGGGCGCACGAAATAGTCGTTTGCGTTGACGTCGGCTCCGAACGCTTTAATAGGGTCCGCCCTTCATGCGGAATTCCCTCCGCGTCGATGCCTCGGCGCGCTAGCTTTCGACGCCACGCACGGGTAACCAAGCCTGGTCAACGGTGCTAGCTTGAGGGGCTAGTCCTTAGTGGTTCCACGGTTCAAATCCGTGCCCGTGCACCAGATCACCCGAGCCGAAGGCATCGCGCGAGCCGGCCTCAATAGTCCACGGCGAACACGTAATGGCAGCGGGCGTCGCACTGGACCGCGATCGACCAGATCCCGGGCGGCGGAGCGAGGACCGCGTCGTACCGGGCGTTCTCGACGCGCGACTCGTGGGCAAGCGCGTAGCCGAACCGCGTCGTCTGGCCCGGGTTGCGAAGCGTCGCCTGGAACCGGTCGAACGAGTCGAGGCTCCATTGGAGCCGCAGGTCCTTCGCGGCCTTCGGAACCTCGAATTCGTGGACGCGGACGCCGCCGCCGTCGGAGGCGGCCTCGAACCTCCGCGTCGCGCCGGTGTGTTTCCCGTCGAGCGAGGCCGGCGGGGCCAAGGCGGACTGGAAGTAGAAACCGAAGGCGAACTGGCATTGGCGGACGCAGTCGACGCCGAGGCTCCAGCGGCCGCCACGGGGCGACGCGGCCTCGACCCACTGCATCTCGTCGACGCTCACAGCGCGGCTGAAGACAAAGTTGCTCGAGATCTGGTTCCGGGAGTCGTAGAACGTGAAGTGGATGCCGCGGTCCGCGCGGAAGCTCGCCCGGACGATGAGCTTGTCCGTGAAGTCAGGCACGTCGAAGGCGCGCGCCTCGGAGAACCCTCCGTCGGCGACGAGCGACCAGCGGTCGTCGGCGTCGGAGTAGAACTCGTGGTACGAGGGGCCTGGGCTGGAGGCGCACCCCGCCAGGACGAGGAACGCCGGAAGGAGGGCCGCGATCTTGGGGTGCACGTCGCGGCCCAAAAACGCACGACTACGCTAAGTGCGTTCTGGCGCAGCCAGTACTTCCGCGTGTCCCTTCCGTTGATTCTTGAATGGGGGGTTCTTGAGTGGGCTGGGCGCCGGGTTCGAGTTCGATGAGGGCGGCGTCGGATGG
>JACPAO010000078.1 GCA_016180755.1 Methanobacteriota archaeon | reverse complement strand
CGCGCTCGAGATGGAGAACGCGTCGAGCACGGTGTGCTGCTGGTTCGCGGCGTTGTTGCTGGTCCAGGCGGCGTACCCGATCGCGTCGACCGCCGCCGCGCCGTTGTACTCGCCGATCCGTAGCGTCCGAGGCTGGCCGGCGTTGATCTGCGTCCCGCAGTCCGATTCGGGGCCGAAGCGGCACGGCGCGTTGAGATCCGGGTCGAAGGCCACGTCGTTGATGCGGAAGTCCGTGACCCAGGTCTGGCCGCCGTCGCGGCTCACCGTCCCGTAGACGTCGAGCATCCAGTTTCCGTTCGAGTTGGTGGCCCCGGAGCGGTTGTCGTACCAGAACACCTGGAGGTTCCCGTTCTGGTCGATCGCGCCGGTGGGGAAGACCTGGAGCGTTCCGAGCGGGCCGTGGGAGACAGCGATGGGGTCGCCCCAGGTGGCGCCGTTGTCGGTCGAGCGGCGCAGGACCACGTCGCCCTGGTCTCCGGTCGCGTAGTCGTCGTTCGGGTCGTCGTTCACGAGGACGTAGATGGATCCGGAACGTTCCGGGTGCGGGTCCGGGAGGACGTAGGGGGCGAGCGCGCCCTGCATCCAGAAGTCGGTCCCGTCGACGGTGGGCGCCTCGTGCTGCTTGTTGCAGTTCACGCCCGCCTCGAAGAAGGTCTTCTGGGTGATGACGGGCGCGGGAAGGTCGGTGAGGAGCGACCCTCCGGTGGCGTCGCGGCTGCCCCAGATGAGGCTGTGCGGGCCGCCGTTGTTGCACTCGCCCGAGGGTTCCGCGTGGTACGCGATGAACAGCCCGCCGTTCGGGGCGACGGCCACGTGGGAGGGCCAGACGAATCCCTCCACGGCGCCGTTGGAGACCTCGCGTGGGGCGGTCCAGGTGGCGCCGCGGTCCTCGGATCGGGAGAACATGATCCGGTCGGGCTCGTTCGTGCTGAGGCGGCTCCACACGAGGTAGAGGTTGTTCGCGAAGGCGCTGTCGGGGTCGGCGTCGGCCGCGATCCACGGCTTGTCGTCGACGAAGTTCCCGGGCGTGATGTCCGTCGGGCCGGTGAGCGTCGCCCCCGTGACGGGGTCGACCTCCATGACGACGACGCTCAGGTCGCCGCTGTCGTCGTCCTTGATGAGGTAGGTCCACCAGAGCCGCGCGTCCGCGTCGAACGCGAGGACGCTGTCGCCGCCGAAACGCCAGTCGCCGGCCCCGATGGTCATGGGGAACTGGGACGGGATGACGACGGGGAAGTCCACGCCGAAGTTCGTCGAGATCGCGAGCCCCGCGCCCCGCGCCACGATGACGTTGTCCGGGTTCGCGGGGTTCATGACGGCCGCGTGCGGCTCGAACCCGATCAATCCGACGGTGACATCGGGGAAGGCCCCGACGGTCCCGACCAGTTGCACTGCGAACAAGGCCGCCACTCCAACACTCGCAAACCGCATGGACTCCACCAACGTTGGGGTGACGTCGGTGACGCCTGTTCGATTGAAAACCTGGCCAGGGAAACCGAGGACAGTCACTTTCCTTTTCCAAACCGGTCCCGTTCGATGTTCGTCTGAGACGAACCGCCAAACGTTTCCAAACGTATCATGAGCCGCGGCGTCGTAGCGGTGGCCGAGGGACCTTCATGGCTTCGCTCGAAAGCATCGTGGCGCCCGCGCTCGTCTTCGTTTCGCTCGTCCCCCTCGTCGCGGCCGGGGGTCTCGATTTCGAGTCCGCGACCGGCGCAGGAGTCGAACGGGCGGCGATTGAGGTGACGACCGACCGCTTCGACTACAACCGCGGCGACACCGTCCGATTCGTGATTCGGAGCGTCGGGCCGGGCGCGGTCGAGGGGACGCCGAAGGTCTGGCTCATGAACGACCAGGCCGTCCCGCTCCAAGTCATCCCGCTGGAGGCCTTCGATGGCGTGCTATCCGCGGGAGAGGAAGTCCGCGCCGAGCTCAAGACCGCCCCGCCGGCGGCCGATTGCCCCGACGTCGACTCGGGCGCGGAAGACGTGAAGGGCCTGCCCCCCTGTCCGGGAAGCAAGGCGGGCGGCGAAGGCGCGGCGACGGACGGGTCCGACGCGGGGACGTCCACGTCGGGGCTATGGTCGGCGACGTTCGTGGTTCTCGTGGTGGCCGGCGACCACGCGGACGCGACGAGCTTCCGCCTGCACTAGCGCGGCCGTTTGGGACCGAGCCCGGGCCTCGCGCCCAAAACCTTGAAGAATCCCCGCCAGGCTGGGCGACCCATGGCCCCCCGGGCCGCCCTCTTGACCGTCATCGCCCTCCTCGTGGCGGGCTGCGCGCAAGGGGATCCTCCGGCCGCGCCCAAGGTGGTCGAGGAGGCCGCCCCGCCTCCGCCCCAATCCACCCTGCTTCGGGTGCTCGTCGTGAACGACGAGTTCCTGCCCGTGTGGGGCGCGACGGTGCGCGTCGTGGGGCTGGGCCTCAACGCGACGACGAACGACGTGGGCGACGCCTTCTTCCACGTTCCCAAGGCGGGCCGCTACTCGGTCCACGTCCACCATGTCCGCTACTATCCCAACATCAGCAAGATCGAAATCGCCGGCGAGCCAGATGCCGTCCACCGCGTGAAGCTCCGCGACGCGCCGCCGCACGGACACTTCCGCGAATACCGCTTCTATCCCGGCACGTGCTACCCGGTCGTGTTCGCGTCGAACCTCACCGGGAACGGCGAATGCCCCGACGGACCCTCGGGCCGCAGCCACGCGCGGTTCATCCTAAGCAAGGGGCTCGTCGAGGCGTACTTCGAGGTCGAGTGGGAGCAGCAGCCGGCCGCGGCCCCGACGATGCGGCTCGAGGCCCGTTGGCCGGGCCTTCGCTTTGGCGACGGCTCCGACGTGCAACGGTCCGAGGGCGGCTCGCCCGTCAAGCTCCACGTCCCGCCGCAACTCCTCACCGAGGCCCACGGCGTGAACGGGCAGGTTGCCGAGGTGCGCACGGGCCTGTCGTGGGGCCAGCCGGTCTCGGCGAACGTCTACCAGCAGTTCGAGATCGTCGGCATCTTCGACTACTTCACGCCCGCCCCGGACGTCGATCCGGAAATCTGATCCGCGGCCATCGTCGCAATAGTGTTAAAGCATGACACAGTGCCGTCGGTCGGGGCTACCGGATGAAGGGCGCTGCCGCCGCATGGGTTACCACGCTCGCGCTGCTCGTTTCGGGCTGCGCCGATATGGGCGAAGGCGCCACCACCTCGGCGCCGCTCGAGGCGCCGCCGGCCGAGGTCGATTCCGAGACGGGCGGCATCGAGGGGACCGTCACCGACGACGCCGTGAACCCCCTCGCCGACGCACAGGTCGGGCTCATCGGCACCCCGTTCTTGACGGCCTCGGACGCTTCCGGCCGCTTTTCGCTTTCCAAGGTCCCGCCGGGCGCGTACAAGTTCGCGGCGAACCGGCTCGGCTACGGCGACTTCGCGAAAAGTATCGAGGTGCGGGCGGGCGAAGTGACGACGGTGAACGCCCAGCTCGTCGAGCGCGCCGTCGAGGAAACGTACCACGTGACGCTTCGCGGCGACGGACGCATGGGCTGCGCGTTCGCCGTGAAACCGGGGACCGCACTCGCCGCGTGCGCCGCGGGGTACGGGACGCCCCTCGACACGCTCGACAAGTTCAAGGTCGACTTCCAGCTCACGGCGATGAACACCAGCAAGATCCAGGAGCTCGTCTTCGAGACGGAGTGGAGCTCCAACCAGGTCCTGTCAAGCGGCTTCGACGTCTACTGGGAGAACTACCAGGACTGGGGAACGGGGACGACGTACACCGAGGGCGCCCCACGCCTGTTCGCGCGCGCCTACGGAAAGAGCCCGCTCAACACGACCGCCGTCGCGAAGAAGACGCCGACCCTCAAGTACTGCACGTGGACCGGCACCTGCAAGATCTACGCGCGCGTCTTCCCGTACGCGAGCACGACGGGCCAGTCCGTCGACGCGAGCGTCTACTTCGACCAGCGCTTCACGCACTGGGTGACCGAGTTCTACGGGGAACCCTCGACGCCCGGCTTCACGGCGCTCGCGGACAAATGACCTACGACTTCGCCGGCTGGGCCGAGAACGGAACGAGCCAGTCCTGCGACTCGAAGAGGCTCGGGCCCGCCTGCACGACGCTCACGTGGCCCGTACGGGAACGCGGCACCGGCTCGCCGGGCTTCCACGTGACGCACTTGTCCATGCAGCCGTCCTGGTGGTGGATGTAGGCGCGGCCGTCCTTGCCCATCGTGAGGTCGAAGAAGTCGAGGAGGTTCCGGCATGGGTTGCCGCCGCCCTGGAGCCACACGCAGCCGCGCTGGATAGGGTCGTTCTCGGGGTTCACCTGGACCGTCGTGATGAGCGGCGTGTCGGAGAGCCCGTTCTCGACGTACGTGAGGTAGAGGTTCCACGTGACGTTGTCGGGTGCCTGGCTCGAGTACCGCCAGCCCACGCGCGGCGCGGAAGTGCCGAAGTAGGCGACCGCCGCGCGGCCTGGGTCGCCGCCCACGCTCGTTTCGAAGAGGCTCATCGTCATGCCGGGCGGGGAGACGCGGACCGCGTCGCTCCACGCGACGCCCTTGTTCTTCGACGTCGAAAGCCGCAGGACGCCGTCGTCCCCGGTCCAGAAGTAGTACGCGTTGCCGGCCGTGTCGGTCGTGACGGTCGGATCGTGGGCGAGCGACTGCACGACCGCGTGGCCCTTGCTCACGACTTTCTCCTCCCAGGTCGCCCCGTTGTTGGTCGAGACCATGACGCTCGGCCGGTTGCAGGTCCGCTTCGGGAGGTAGGCCGTGCCGTCCTTCCCGACGGCGACGTGCCCGTTGATTGCGCTGCACTGCCGGCCGGCCTCGACGTCGAGGACCGTGACCTGCGCGGGCTTCCCGGCCCAGGTCAGGCCGCCGTCGACGCTCGTCGAGCACATCGTGTCGACGAGCTGGTTGACGCAGTAGGAGAGGTGGTTGCGGTAGACGGGGTTGCTCACGGCGGGCGGGGCGGGCGGGCCGCCGGCCATCGTCTGGTGGTCGTTCACAGGAAGCCCGCAGGCGACAGGGTTCGTGACCCAGAGGCCCCCGTAGTCGTCCGTGTAGGAGAGCCAGCTGCAGCCGACGTAGAGCTGGACCGAGTAGACGCGGTCCGTGATCGTGTCGACCCACATGTACGGGTCGAGCGTCGTGGGGCTCGAGACCTGGGTCGAGACCTGTTCCCACGTGACGCCGTGGTCCCTCGAGCGCATGATGGCGGCGCTGCAGACCTCCCAGACGTAGTCGTTCTTCCACGTCACGCCGCCTGTGGGTTCGCCGCAGTTGCGGCCGAGGGAGTGCGACGTCACGTTGATGGGCGTCGGGAATTCCGGCAACGTGAGGGGCGTCAACCCGTCCTTGTCGTAGACCTGGACGCGTGCGCCGAACTTCTCGACCGATAGTCCCGGCTTGGCGCCGGTCGCACCGGCCCGGACCTTCGCGTCTTTGCCGGCGTCCTTCGTCGTGGTGTCTCCGTCCAGGCAGCCAGCAAACAGGGTCAGAAGAAGGAGGGTCCCAAGCAGGGCGGCGCGGGCGGACGACATGCCCGTTCGAGCCCTGGGACCGTATTTAGGCGTTCTTGTGGCGGCCTCGCCAGCCCACCTCAACAAGACTTATCAACGTGGCTAGGGTCCTTCGGGAATATGTCCCGTCTCGGGATCGTTCTTGTTGCAGGCCTGTTCGCTTTCGGCGCGTTCGCGGGGTGCCTCGACGGGGCGTCCCAGAAGGACGACGCGAGCGGGAAATCAAACCAGTTGGGCGGCGCTAAGAAGGTCGAGTCGGTGTTCGAGGGCGTGTACCGCTTCGACGGGACGTACTCGTACACGTTGGCGGCCGGCCCGCACGGCTTCAGCCCGGACACGCCGCTGGCAAACGGCAAGCAGATCCTCCTCGACTCGAAGGTCCTCGGCACGACGCCGAACGGCAAGATCACGATGGGCCTCTGGCTTCCCGACGTGCCCCCCGGCACCAAGGTCCCGGTCATCGTCGACGCGGGTCCCTACTACGGCAACGGCGACGTCCGGGAAACGAAGCCCGCGAACCGGCTCGGGAAGTGGATGATCGAGAACTTCGTCCCCTACGGCTACGCCGTCGCACAGCTCTCCGTCCGGGGCACGGGCGACCACGGCGGCTGCATGGACCTCATGGGCGTCGCCGAGCAGACGGACCTTTCCGCGGCGATCGACTGGCTCGGGACCCAACCCTGGAGCAACGGCAACGTCGGCATGATCGGCCGCAGCTACGATGGCTCGACGCCCTGGGAGGTCGCCGCGCAGGGGAACAAGTACCTCAAGACCATCGTCCCGATCAGCGGCCTCTCGGACGCGTTCAACCTGTTCGTGAAGAACGGCACCAGCGAGTCCCGGACGCCCATCATGCACTCCGTCGTCTATTGGCCGTTCGGCTTCTCCGGCACCGGTCGATCCCAAGAGAACCAACTCGCCAACCTCGTCTGCCCCGAGAACGCCCGGGGCCTCGCCCTTGGAATCTACGCGGCCGTCTCCGGCGACCGCGCCCCGAGCGCCATCGACTACTGGCACGTGCGCGACTTCGACGACCTCGCGGCGAAGAAGTGGAAGGGCAGCATCTTCATGATCCACGGGCTCCAGGACTGGAACGTCGAACCCCACATGGGCGCGCCCGTAGCCGACACGTTCGAGCGCAACGGGTACGCTGTGAAGCAGCTCTGGGGCCAGTGGGGCCACATGTACCCCGACCGGCCGAACGAGCACAAGAACGCCCCATGCGGCGACAAGAACACGCGGTGGGACTGGGCCGAGATCATGCTCCACTGGTTCGACCGTGAGTTGAAGGGCCTCAACGTCACGACCGGCCCGCCGGTCCAGATCCTCGACTCGCAGTGCCGCTGGCGCAACGAGGAGCACTTCCCGCCCCGCGACGCCAACTGGACGACCCTCCACGTCTCGGCCGGGAACGCCCTCACGGCCCAGCCCGGCGCGGCCGGCTCGGTCACCCTCACGCCGACCAACACGCCCCTTACGGGCGTCCGCAGCGACATCGTGCATGGCGTGAACTTCCAGAGCAACGCGTTCCCCGACGGGATCCGCTTCTCCGGCCTGCCTCGGCTCCACGTCACCGTGACGCCCAACGGGGCCTCCGGCCACGTCGCCGCGTTCCTTTACGACGTCGACGAAGGCAACAAGGCCACGCGCGTCGGCCAGACCCAGATGAACATCCGGTACCATGCGGGCGGCGACACGCCGCAGGCCGTCGTGCCCGGCATGAAGATTGTCCTCAAGATGGAATTCGAACCGCTCGACGTCTACATTCCGCCCGGGCACAAGCTCCAATTGCGACTCTCCGAGGAGACGTACGCGGACCACATCAACGCCCTTCCCCCGGGCGTCATCACGCTCAACTACGGAGGAAGCGACAAGGCCGTCCTGGAGCTTCCCGCCATCGAGCGCGCCGAAGACGCGTTCTTCGTGCCGCCGTCGGCCACGGGCCCGATCAAGCCGGCGAACGAGATCCGAAGCTAGTCACCGCGACGGCACGGGCCGCGTCGGCTCCGCGTCCTTGTGTGCCTTGAGGCTCAACTGGAACTGCTCGGCCTCGACACGCCGCTTCGCCCTCCAGCGCTCGTAGTAACGGAACCCTTCCGTGGCGGCCACGTACCCGAGGAACGCCGCGCCGGCGCCGAAGGCGACGTTCCGAAGGTTCCGCAGGAACGTGACGTAGCCGATCTCCGTCGCCTTGTCGGGGGCGAGCTCCGCGAATCCCTGGAACATGAAACCGAGACCGATGAGGCCGAGCCCGTACATCACGAAGAACTGCTTCTTCGTGTAGGCGAGGTAGGCGAAACCCCCGAACAGTCCGACCAAGAGAAACGAGCTCGCGTCCGTGGGTCCACCCGATGTCCTAGGTCACGCGGCCCGCCCGTTAAAGGGGTTGGCGATGGAGCGTTTAATCCGCGCCCAAAACCCCAAGAGGCACGAACCGATTGGCCTCGTGATGCCCCACCGGAACTATTTCGTCGACGTGAAGGGCCGAAAGCCGAAGGAGATCGTCCCCGGGGTCCGCACCCGAACCTTCTGGCAGGACCAGATGCTCGTCTCGCTCGTCGAACTCGACCCGAGCGCAGTCGCGCCCGTGCACACCCACGTCGAGGAGCAGATGGGCTTCATCGCAAAAGGCACGGTGGAGATGGAGATCGAGGGCGCGAAGCGCGTCCTCAAGGAGGGCGACCTGTACCACGTGCCCGCGGACGTGCCGCATGGGGCCAAGGCCGGGCCGAAAGGCTGCACGATTCTCGACGTGTTCAGCCCGATTCGCGAGGTTCTCAAGTACTGACCTCGCCCCGCGCCCGAAGGAGAAACGGCGCGAGGACGAGGAAGGCGCCGAAGAGGACGATCCCAGGCGCGAAGCTTGGATCGGCCGGCGTGAGCGCGGCCGTCGCCAGGAGCATCCCGCTTGCTCCGAACACGCTCAAGGGCCAGTGCCCAGGGATCCCGCGAATGAGGCCGACGCCACCCAGGCCCATGAGCGTGCCGAAGGAGATGACGGCAAGCCCGACCACAAGTAGCGTGCCGAGGCGGATGTCGTACGCGTGGCGGACGTCGAGTGCGACGTGCGTGACGGCGATTGTGTGGAAAAGCCCCGCGCCGCCCGCGAGTGCGCCAAGCCCGATGCTAAGGACGCCCAACGCGCGTCGGCGATTCCAAATCCACGCCACGTGTCGAGCGACGGCGCCGGATTGTAATTACTTTGTGCGCGGCGGAAAAGCGCCGATGGGGAAAAGGATGGGCGCCGCGTCCCCGGCGCCCGGAAAAGAGGGACGTGGTGCCTGAATTCAGGCACCAGCGCGAAGGGCCTCTACTTGCCCTTCTTGTTGTACTTCTCCTTGAGCTCCTTGGCGGCGGAGAAGGCGACCTTGCTGCGGGCCGGGATCTTGATCGCGGCGCCGGTCGCAGGGTTGCGGCCCATGCGGGCCTTGAGCTGGCGGACCTGGAACTTGCCGAACCCAGGCACCTTGACGCCCTTCGGGATGTGCTGCTTGATGGTCTCGAAGGTGTGTTCGACCCAGGCCTTCGCGTCCTTGCGCGTGGCCTTCGTTCGCTTGGCGACTTCGTCGACGAATTGGTTAAAGGTCATGGACTTGGCCATAGGACCGCCAACCCACGGCAGCCGGCGCCTCCATATAAACGCATCTGGAGGGAGAGCGTTTGCGCCATAATCCACGGGCTTTTTCGCGCAAGCGCGACGGCGACCAGGGGAACGATCCACGTCGGCGAAGCGTCCCAAAACTGCAGGCCGAAGCCCCGGCTTTTCGTCCCAAAAATCCCCCAGACCGCCCTATTATGAACTCCGACACCGAATCCTCAGCAGATTCCCGTGCCGCCCGAACCCTTGAGCCAGCGACTCCGGCGCCAAGGCGAGGCAACCCCCACGCCGACGACGCTTAGCGAACGCCTGCGGCAGGCCATGGCCCGCCGCTAAGCGGGTCGCGGGGCCACGTTCATCCCCCCGGCGCATACCTTGAAGGGCCTGCCGTTTTCTCCTCGAACGATGCGTCACGCACTCGCCGACCTGCCCGCCGCGATCCGCGCGTGGACGACGACGGATCCAATCATGGCGCGGCTTGCGAGGCGGACCCCACCGCGGCCGATGGCCGCAGGACGCACGACGGGCTTCGCGACGCTCGTCACCGCGCTCATCCACCAACAGGTGAGCCTCGCCGCAGGCCGGAGCATCACTCGCAAGGTCACGGCCGCCTGCGGGGGCCGCCTGACGCCCGATGCCGTTCTCCGAGCGAGTCCGGCCAACCTGCGACGGGCCGGGCTCTCGCGCCAGAAACGGTCGTACGTCCTCGACCTCGCCCGGCGGACGAATCGCGGCGACGTGAGCTTCCGGCGGCTCGCGCGCGAGACCGACACTGCCGTCATCGAGACCCTCACGCGCGTCCGCGGCATCGGCTCGTGGACCGCCAAGATGTTTCTCCTCGCGCACCTCAAGCGGCCGGACGTCGTCGCGCCGGAGGACCTGGGCCTACGGCTCGCCGCATCCCATGCCTACAATATCCCCCTGGCCAAGACCGCGCAGTTCCTCGAGTCGCGGCGGCCTCTTTGGCGACCGTTCGGAAGCCTCGCCTGCCTTACGTTGTGGGCGCACAAGGACCGGATGGCCGCCGCCCGCCGTCCTTCCGCCTCGACGTTCCGGGCACGCAAGAATCCCGCCGGACGCCGCCCCGATTAATCCCCCCTGCCCGAAAGGTTAGTAAGCCCCCGCCGCCGAGGGCTTTCGTACGTCCGGGTACACTTTCCTTTTTCGAACACGTTTCCAGGGGCCCTTCGAGTACCTTTCAGGCCACGGCAGCCCTTGGGTCGTCCACGGCCCGACGTGGCCCATGCACCGGTTCGGCCTCCTGCTTCTGGCGCTGCATGTCCCCGTCATCGTCGCGACCGCCGGCATGCGCGGCTATGGATGGAGCCATGGCGTCCTGGAGGGTCTCGTGCCCGCCGGGTGCGCGATCGTCGCAGGATGGGCCTGGCCGACCCGCTTCGAGCGCGCCGCCCCCCTCACGGTGGGTCTGTTCGCGTCCTCGGCCACGCTCACCCATCTCCTTGGGGGTTCGACGTTGCTCGTCGTGCACTTCGTGCTGGCCATCGCGTTCCTCGTCGCCTACGCCGTTCCCGGCGCGTGGCTCGTCGCGCTGGGGTTCGCCGTCTTCGAGCACGCCGTCCTGGGCGTCCTCGATCCGCATTCGATCTATGGGCACGACACCACGACCGCCGCGAAGGTGACGCTCATCCTCGTGCACGGCGCAATCCTTCTCGGGGGCGCGGTGCTGTCCTGGCGTTTGGCCAGACGCGCGACGCCAAGCGTACGCCAGGGACCATGACCTCGTCCGGGTCGTGTCCACCTCGGCCCCCGCGCGAGAGACGCGACCCAAGGGCGAGCGTTAATCTAGGTCGCCGCTCGTCCGAACCGAAGGGTGGAACAACCGTGGCCGACACCAAGACCCCGAAGGAGACCGCACCGCCGAAGCCGAACCCGGACGAGCGCACGATGGCCTGCGTCGCGTACATCTTGACGTGGATCACGGGCCTCATCGTCCTCCTGACGGCGCAGAAGACGGAACGCTTCAAGCGGTGGCATGCGATTCAGGCGATTGCCCTGGGCATCGCCGTCACCGTGCTCGTCGTGGCGGTCCAGTTGGTCTTCGCCCCCCTCGCGGGCGCGAGCGCCGCGATGGGGGTCATCGCCTCGATGATGGGCCTGGCGCTCTCCGTCGGAACCATCGTCCTCGTGGTCCTCTGCGCCGTGAAGGCCTACCAAGGCGGCTTCCTTCGTCTGCCGTTTCTCGCGGACGTGGCGGACCGCAACGCCTGAGCCCGCAACTCTCTTCTTTGGTCGGTGCCTGATGGAACGGCCCATGGAACCCTCCATCCTCGATACCCTGCTACGCGGCAACCGCGCCTACGTCGCGGAAGGCTGGGACCCCAGCGACCGAGAGCTCGCCGCGCCGCCCGCCCTCAAGTTGGCCGTCGTCGCGTGCATGGACACCCGCAACCACGTCGAGAAGGTGCTCGGCCTCAAGCACGGCGACGCGAAGATCATCCGCAACGCCGGGAACCTCCTCGACGACGGCACCCTTCGAAGCCTCGTGGTGGCCGTGCATCGGCTCGAAGTGCGGACGATCGCGATCCTCGGCCACACGAAGTGCGGGATGACGCTCGTGGGCCGCGGAGAGTTCCGGATCGCGAACAGCATCGCGGCCACGACCGAGGTCCCGCTCCACGAGGTGATGCGGCCGGACTTCCAACGTTGGCTCGGAGGCTTCTCGGATGTCAAGGAGAACGTCCGTCGCGGCGCCGACCTCATCCGACGCCACCCGCTCATGCCCAAGGGCCTCGAAATCCTCGGGCTCGTCTACGACAACGATACTGGTTGGGTCCGCCCGGTCGATCCGGTGCCAGCCGCCAAACCATAGGGACGGCGGTTCAGCCCTCCGCGGGCGCGCTTCTACTCGTACCCGTACTGGGCGCGAAGGCGTTTTGCGGAAGTGCGGGACGCGATCGGCCCTTTCCCGCCCTGGGACTTTCGTGCCCGGGCGCGAAGCTGCTTCATCGCGCGCGCGTAGGCGAGGGCCCGGGCCCGATTGTTGGTCGGTCGCCGGGCCGCGGAGGCCTGGGGCCGCACGTTCGACGTGGTGCGGCGGCCGGTGCGAGCCTTGACGCCGGATCGACCGCGTCGGGCCCCGCGCCGGGCCTTCGCCCGCTTGAGGACCGGCAGGCCCGATCGGGTCGTTCGGACCTCGAACCCGTTTGGGACCGTCGTGGCGCGGCCCGTCTTGGGCCGCTGCTTGGCGAAGAAGAAGAACCTCCGGGTGCCGCCCCCCTTGCGCGGGGCGTTCGCCCCGTAGAGCGTGTAGCCGTTCATCTGGAACGGGCCCGCGCGACGGCGCGACCGGCGCCGGGCGACGATCGTGGGCGTCGGCGCCGAGGCCTCGGGCGCGACGCCCGCCTCGGCGTCCGCGAGCCGCTTGCGCAACGCCTCGGTCTCGTCCTGGAGGTCGCGGTACAGCATGAGGAGCTTCGCGAGTCGGACGCGCTCGCGTTCGTACTCGGCCTTCCAGTTGGCCGTCTCCGACGGCGTTGCCGTCGGACGGTATCCGCCCTGCTCGAGTCGGGAGATCTCGCGGTCGAACGCTTGCCGCGTCTGGGCGAGTTGGGCTCCGCTCATGCGACCGCCTCCCGCCCGGTCGGCGCGCTCGATGGTCGAGGCCTCGAAGTGGCGGAGGGTGGCGTTTCCGGAGGCGGCGGCGGTCGCGCCTCGGCGCCCGTGGGGTGGAGTCGGTCGAGCGCGGCCTCGGCCTGGTCGACGTAAAGGGGGCGTCCGGGCTCCGACACGACGACCTCGGCGACGTTGCCGTGCGACCGGTCGATCTCGACCGCGCCCCGCCGTGTCGTGAAGACCGTCTCGTGGTCCGGGCCGGTCCGGGCCATCGCGGTCGGCCCGGGCGCAGCGGCCGGGGCCGTCTCGGGCACGGCCAGGAAGAGGAGCAGCAGGGCGAACACGAAAAGGGCCGCGTACAGGATGATCGTCGCAAGGAGCCACCCCACCGGCACGCCGTTGGTCGCCACGAAAACAAAGAGCGTGACGAGGGCCCACGCGCAGGTCGCCGTAATCATCAGTCCTAGCAGGATCCTTCGGGCCTTGGTGCTCATCGGTTCACTCTCCCGTTCCCCGGCCGTCTGGTCCGGGACCCTGGTATACGCGATGCGGGCTTCTGCCTTTGCCGTTCAAGGCTCGACAGGCCGGGGGTTCCGCGGGATTCCCCGCGGCGGCTTGTCATTACCGCGGCTCGACGTCTCCGGTCTCGGGCGTCGGCGTCACCGCCGGCTCGGAGGGCGTGGGCGGCGACATCGTGGGCGGGGGCGTCCCCGCGCCGGGCAGGATGCCGGCGCCCTTCGACTCCTCGATGCACCGAAGGAAGACCGCGTTCGTGTCGGCCGTGCGGTCGATGAAGTCCTCGAGGCGCAGCGGCTGCCCCTCGTTGTCCGTCTTGTCGCGAAGCCGTCGGACCTGGACGCGGTCCGGCTGCTGGCCAGCGGCCCGGACGATCCTCGAGACCTTGGGCCGGGGCTCTCCTTGGAGGTTGACGCGCGCGTCGTTCACGTACACAGGGGCGAGTTCTGCCATGGTGATCGCAGACGGAAGGCGCCGGTCGACGCTATAGGGGTTCTGCGACAAGTGTCAACCCAAGACGGCCGGCCTGGGCTCGGTCGACGACGAGCGCGTCGCAGGTCTCGGCGTCCACGGCGGCGCCGTAGTCGATCGAGGGGTCGGCCACCGGGGTATCTCGATTTCGTGGTCAGACGGGAGGCTTGGCCGCGTCCATGAACCGTTCCAGCTTGGTCATCTGCACCGTATGGATCCGGGCGTCGCCGGCGAAGGGGTTGTCGAGGTCGGCAATCAAGATGAGCAGCCCCACGATGACGAAGGCGGCGAAGCCGACGAGGAGGAGGTTGGGGTAGAAGGGCTCGAGGCGCGTAAGGAGGAGGCCGACCAGCGAGAACGTCACCACCGTGGCGGCGAGGTAGTAGCCGGCGCGGACGAAGCTGGTCTCGATGATGACCTCGAGGCGCTCGACGATCCGCAGCACGTTATGGAGCCAGACCTGGTTCGTGCGCACGCTCGGCCCGTGGCCGCCGGCCGCGGACGAGGCTGCGATGGCCCGGTCGATGGCGTCGATGTGCGGATGGATCTCGCCCATCTTCCACTCGTCCCCGCGTTGGAAGTTTCGGTTGATGGCCGCCACGAGGCCCCGGAGGTGGCCGCGGGTCTCCGCCAACGCCGCCGGGCTCGTCAAGAGCGTCTGGAGGTCCGTGTGGATCCGACGGAGCTGACTGGCCAATTCCCCGACAATCCGTTCGCTCTCCTTGAAATCGGAGAGCGTGCCCGCGAGGAGGATGGCGAGGGTGAAGATGACGCTTCCCATGACGCCGGAAAAAAGGGGCGACAACGTGATGGGCTCGTAGTCGAGCGAGTGGACGACGATCTTGAGGCCGACGAGGACCGCGACGACGGCGGTCGTCTTCACGAGAATTCCGAGGCCCTCGGTGCGCGTACGGGGATCGCCCATGGGGCCCGCGAAGACCCCTGGCGGGGTGAAAACTTTGCCGCAGGGTCCCGGCCGGCATCTCGCCGGCGACGGTCTGGTGGAGAAAGTGATGGGCCTGCCCAGATTTGAACTGGGGTCCCGAGCTCCCAAAGCTCGAAGTATACCAAGCTAGCCCACAGGCCCTAGAGAATTTTTTGCTCGCTCGAGTATGTAACCGGGGCCAGAAGATGAGAACGTGTATAAGAATCTGGAAGCGTCGGAACGCCGAGCGACCGAACGCCACCTGGCCGCCACGAGCGACACGAACAGGGCCACCGTGGAACGGTTCCTTTCGCACAAGCACCTCGAGGGCCTCAAGGGCTCCACGCTGGTCCACTACGCCCGCTACCTGCGGAACCTTGACGCGTTCCTTGGGGGCGCGGGCTTCGCGAGCCTGACCCCGGACCAGATGCACGCCCACCTGGTCCGTGCAGGCAACAAGGTGGGGCAAACGACCCTGGCACAGATGAGCGCCTACCTGCGGCACTTCCTTCGCTTCCTGCGCGACGATGAGCCGTTGCCGGCCCCCTGGCGGCGCGCGATGCGCATCCGGGCGCCGACGTCGATGTCGAACGTGCAGCCGGTCACAAAGGCCGAATTCGACCAACTCCTATCCGTCGCGGAGGGCCTGCTCGGCCAAACGCTCCTCTGGATGTTATGGGACACGGGGTTCCGAATCAGCGAACTCCTGTCCCTCAACCTCGGCAGCATCGCCTTTGACGAAGCCGGCGGCGCCCGGCTGACACTCGACCGACACGCCCGCAAGCTGAAAACCGGCCCCCGTTCGATCTACGTGGTCGATTGCGTGCCGGTGCTGCGTGCCTATGTCGCCACCCACGGCGACGGAGGGAACAGGGAGGCTCCATTGTTTCCGAACCAACGTCGGAGTCGGACCGGCAACGGTCGGATGATTCCGGTGACCGTCCATCAGAAGCTCTATCGTTGGACGGCCCAGCTGGGGATGCGCGACATGTGGCCGCATCTGTTCCGGCACACGCGCGCGACTCGGGCCGCCAGGGCCGGCTGGAACGAGGCCCAGTTGCGCGCCTACTTCGGCTGGACGGGTTCCAGCCATATGCCGTCGGTCTACATCCACTTGGCCGCGCGCGACATGGAGGAACAAGTGCGGCGGGACGCCGGCATCGATCCTCATGGGGCGCGACTGGGAAACCCGCTCCAGGAGCGAATGATCGCCAAGGACGTGCTGGCCGCTGCCCTGGCGGATTTGTTGGTCGAAGCGCGCCGTAGGCAGGTGCCTGGAACCTAGGCCGACGCCTCGACCGGGCCTTCGGTCCTCTTAGGGATCCAGGACTCTTGGTCCCGTCCCATGGCTTGGTCGCGAAGGTCGGGTCGGCCGAACCAGTCGTGGCATTCGTCGCAGGCGCACCGGAGCGGGTCATGGAGTTCCGCCTCGCTGCCGATGGCGGCGGAGACCTCGGCAAGCTTCCGGCCCACCATGTAGCCGTATTGTCGGTGGAGCCGGTTCGACTCGTCGGGTCGCAGGCGCCGTCGGTACTCTTGGAGTCCGGCGAAGAATTCGGCGCTGTGGAAGTAGGTGCGTTCGTGGCGGTCGTGGTAGGAGTACCAGGCCACCGTGGTGTTCTGCCGGGAGTAAACGAGCTTGCGCAGGTCGATCAACTCGCGCGTCTCGTACTTGAGCCACTTGAAGAAGGCGCCCCGGCCTACCGCGGGCTCTTCGACTCGCGAGTTTCCCGCGACCTTGGGCACAAGTTTGCCGGTCGTGCGGTCGAAGCCCAGGTGGACCCCCAACGCGGCGTCCCATAACGCCGACACGCGTTCGCGTCCCTTGCCTTTGAGGCTTACGCGGGGAAGCGGCTCCATCTTGCCGTCTCGGAAGTAGTGGCCGTTCATCGTGATGTGCCAGTGCGGGTTTGGTTTTTTGAACGCCCGTTCTCCAAAGTCCTGGTACGACATGATCCACCCCAGCTCGCCTGGCTGGGCCTCGTAGAGTTGGTGCAGGAAGTCGGATACGGCCTTCGCGAAGCGCTCGAGGTCCTTTCGGGCAACGGCCCCTACGCCCGTTCCATCGTCGTAGTAGGCCGCCGCCAGCGTCCATGGTACAACGAGCCGCCTCTGACCTGGCGTGGTCGCGAGTTGGAAATCCTCCATCGCGCGCCACGTGCGCCGGCGGCCCGCGTCCAGGGAGCAGGGGACGCACCAGGGGATCTTCTGGCACGAATAGGGCCGCAGCGCCCACTTGTTCTCGAACGTCTTCGATTGTTTCGGGTCGTAGACGAGCCGACAACCCTCGACCCGCGCCCACTCAGCCGGATAGAAATCCTCCACCCACTCTTTGGCGGTCGGACTCGCCTCCCACTTCTCGTTGCGCGCGCGAAGACGCGCCTTGACCTCCTCGCGCACCGCCTCCCACGGGAAGACGCGCGCCATTCATTTCACCTTGAACAGGTACCGCGCGACCGCCACGCCGCCCTTGGCGCCCTTGCACGTCGCCGCGTGGTCCATGGCGACCTTTTCGGCGATCTCATCCTCCGTGGGCCTACAAAGTCGCCCGTGGGCATCACAGTAGGCCGTCGCCGACGTCCCATACGTCCACGTCTCAGGCAAGTGGGAGCCGAACGGAGTTTCCGGCTCGGATCCGCCCGCCGCGGGGTTCCCAGACAAAGCGTTGTTCATGCAACCTCACTCCCTGTAGCAGATGGCGCCGAGCCGCCGCATGCCCTCGGTGGGCGGTTCGTTGCAGAAGCGTTGGAAGTCGTTCTTCCACCGGTCCCAACCGTACGCGACCGTATACAGCAGGTTCACGGTCGTAGCGAGCTGGGAATCCGGCATGAACCGCCCCCAGCTCACCAGGACGGCGGCTTTGAGCTGCTCCTTGGTGGGTTTGTTGAGCTTCTCCGCGAAGGCGACGAACTCGGGCCGGTCGGCGAGGTCGTTCATAATGCGGAACAACGCCTTGTTGTCGTTGAAGTAGGCCCCCTTGGAGGCCTTGACGTTCGCCTCCTTCCACGGCGAATAGTATGAAAACATCTCGGGGGAGCACCAGGGCTCGTCGAGGAACCCCAAGGGGTACTCTCCGAAGAAGCACATCGACCGCGTGCGACGGGTCTCCCAGTTAACGAGGAGCGTCTCCTTCGCGTATTGTTGGGCGGCGTGATCGCTGAGGGTGGGGCTGATGCGGACGCCGTTGACCATGCTTTGACGGTTCTGTTCGTCCATCATGGTGAGGCTCTGCTTGAGGGTGCGGCTGCCTTCGCCGCTCGTGTCGATGTTCTCGTCCACCACCACGATTTCGCCGGCGCGGGCGTTGGCGTACACGTCGGGCAGGCGCCAAGGGTGGTACACCATGAGTTCCATCTGGCGCTTGTAGTCCATCGGCCGGTCGGGTTCGCCGCGGAGCACGCCAAGGGCTTGGTGCCACCATTCCGCCCCGCCCAGTTCGATGCTCGACTTGGTCGTCCCCGTAAGGCCGATGGTCTGGCCCTGCCAGTTTCCCCCGTGTTGGTAGCGGTAGACCTTGTGGAGTTGGAAGGTCCGGGTGAAGGGCGTGAGCATGGCTCGTAGGAAGCGGACGTGGGCGAGGGCGTCGTTGCCTGGCACGACGGGTGCGCACCGGTCCCACAGGACCTCTTCGTAGAGCGGGCTCGCCTCGTACCCGTCGCCCTTGTGGCGGGCCTTGACTTCCTTGAGGTACTTGTCGCGGACCTCGTGCCAGATGCCGAAACTCTCCTCCCGGTCCTCGCCGAGTTGCGCGTAGGCGGCCGATGCGTCTTCCTCGAGTTCGCCTCGAAGGGCGAGCCAGTCATCGGAGGGTTTCGGGGAAAGCAGGTCGTCCAGACGGCGGGGGAGGTCAGGAACCAACGGAACTGGCTAGGTTTGCACCTTCCAGATGACCTTGCGTGTGCATTCGCGCTCAACGGAATGCACACCCCGACTCACCTTTGAACCTCCCTTTCTGGAGTCGACGGAGCACCGACCCGCGCCCCCCACGGGGTACGGGCTTCGGTCTCCCGGCCGAACTCCACGCCCAACCACCACGTCGCCGCCAAGAGGACGCCCACGTAGAGCGGGCCGCCGCTGAAGATCGCCACGTACTCCCTGCTGCCCAGCCAGACCAAGGCGGCCGCGACGGCGACCGCCACGACGCGGCGAACAGCGAACGGCACGTACCGGGCGGCGCGTCGCCTCCACCAGGCGGCGAACACGGCGTCCGTTTTCGAACGGTCCAACCACCACGGCTTGCGACGGGTCACTCGTCACCCTTCTTCTGCGTTCCCGTGACGACCGTCTTCTCGGATGCCGCGTCGATCGCCGCGATGTCCTTGTCCGTCGCCCATCCACGTTCCCCCGCGCGCCCATGCAGGAGGCTCGCCCCGATCTGCCGAACCTTCTGCGCCAACTTATGGTCGAACGAGTCCGCCGGCCCTGCGTGCTCTTCGATGCCGTCGGCTATCGCCTCGCACACGAGGACCGCGTGCGTCAACTTGGGGTCCCCGAAGGTTTGCCGGAGGCTGAACCGTTCGCCCCACCACGCTTTGAGCGCGTCCAGGGGCGTCTTGCCGACGGCCACGCTAGATCACCCGGATGCCGTTGCGTTGGGCCCATAGGGCCGCCGCCACGACGAGTCCTACGACGCCGACCAGGACGGCGACGGCGACTTTCCAGCTCAACGTCAGGCCGCGGCCTTGGTTGGCGAGTCCGATGTAGTGGCCGGGGAGGTTGCCGGTGGCCATCTGGAGGAACCGGGCATTGTAGCCCTTGGGTTCCACGGGTCGGATGGGTTCGGGGTTGCCCTCATGGTACCACGCGACGAAACCGGGCGGGATCCAGTGAGGGTTCCAGTAGAACCCGTCGGGCTCCGCCACGTAGGAGCCGGTCGTGGACTCGTCCACCATGCCCTTCACCTCCACATGCTCCAGGTCGCGTTTGCGGCGCAGGACAATGATCAAGGGTTTTCGGCCTGGCCTCCACCAACGCGTGATCCGTGCAGGCAGTGGGACGCTGCGTGGGGTGGGGCCGATCCGAAGCGGCCCCGGTACGGATTCGCTCGATGGGGTTGGCGTCGGCGGCGCGTCGGCCACGTTCGCTGGACTGGGCGTCGGGTCGGCTTCGGCCGGGGTACCGGATGTTATCGGCTCCACTGGGTCACCACCACGATGATCACGCCGAGTTGCGCGAGGAGAAGGACGCCAAACTGGAAGCCACCCAACGGCAAGAACAGGACGAGGGAGCCGACGACGGCCGCGCCGACCCGCAAGACGCCTTGGGGGATGGCTTTGAACATGATGGCCGTGTAGACGAGCCACAAGAGCCAAGCGAGGTCAACGAGGGGAAACGGGGGATTGGAGCCGCCGAGGAGGCCGTCGCCGACGGGACTCGTCGTCGGCAGACCGGGGGTGGTCGTGGGAGTCGGGCCGACGAGCGGAGTGGTCTGAGCCGGCAACGAAACCGCCGACACCGACAATGGGGCCGACGACGTGGCGTCGCGTGGATCCTCGCCTCGGCCCCCATGAGGTCCGGGCTCGGTCGCGGCCACGGCGACCAGGACCGAGAGGGCTACGAGGGCCCACGCCCGCAAACGAGACGCTTGCGTGCGACGCGTCGCGGGGACGGCCGCGCCGATGAGTTCCGAAACGTGTACCTTCATGGGTTATCCCTTGAAGCCTCGGATGAGGGCCAAAACGCCCCAGACGAGGACGATGTTCG
The DNA here is from genome assembly GCA_016180755.1 of Methanobacteriota archaeon. Lineage (GTDB taxonomy): Archaea > Thermoplasmatota > E2 > JACPAO01 > JACPAO01 > JACPAO01. Next base: position 6,945 of record JACPAO010000078.1, on the reverse strand, counting down.
TCATGAGGGCGGCGAGGAGGTTGACGGTCGCGGGGGCGCCGGGGACGCCGCCGATGGCCGCGTTGACCATGGCGCCCACGGTCCCGCCGCAGCCGGTGAAGTAGTCGAGGATGTCCTCGCACGGGTCCATCACGAGGAGGTCTTCCTCCACGGCGGCGCCGGTGACGAGGGCGACCAGGACGCGGGCCGAGACGATGAAGATGAGCACCGTCGGGACGTCCATCGTCATTCCTTCCGGATGGCGTCGCGGATGACGGCGCGCCGTTCCGCCGGGGTGCCCTCGATGCGTTTGACGCAGCGGCACTGGGCCAGTTCGGCCTCGAGGCGCTTGATGTACGCAAGCGCCCAGGCCACTTCATTCGGCTCGGATCCAACCATGTAGCCACCTATCGGAAGAAGCGCCGCGTGATCAGCGCCACCCCCGCCACCCCCGTCAACAACGGGATCCACAAGGGAAAATCGTACGCCGGGACGGAGAGGCAGAGGCCTAGGAAACCGGCGGTCCCGATGACGTTCGAGTCGCCGGGGCGCGACCCGAACCGTCCCACGGTGCCGCCGGTGGCCTTCCAGGCGATCCCCGCGAAGCCGATGGCGGTCAGGACTCCCAGGACGTATTCGACCCACCGGTTGCCGGCTCCGGGGATCATGCCGCTGATGAGCCCCGTGCCGACCGCGAGAGGATTCTGGGTGGCGACTTCCGTGATGCTTCCGCCGGCGGCGGGCGATAGTTCCGTGGGGTCGACGAAGGTCGACTTGTCCGTGACCGTCGTCAAGGAGACGACCTTGAACCGGTCGATGCGGGTGTCGGTGCCGGTGAACAGGTTTTGGGCGGTGGCGTCGAACTCCATCCGCCGCCACGAGCCGGCGGGCGTCGTGACCTGGCCCGTGATGGAGCCCGTGGTGGCGTCGATGATCTTGATCGTCGACCCGTCATGGATGGCGCCGAATTTCCCATCCGGCGACAAGGCGAGACGCCGCGACGCGGATTGGGCGGACACGGTGCGGGTAAGTTGGGGAATGACCTCGCCGGTGAACGTGTCGAACACTTTCAGGGTGGTTCCGTCGAGGATGGCGACCTTGTCGGTGCTGCACGCGATGCTGGTGCTCATCGGCAAGGCGAGGCCCTTGTTCAGGGAGGCGGTGAGGTCGTCGCGCCCCTGTTGGAAGGAAACGCGCCAGACGGTCGCGGGGCCGGTGCCGCTGGCGCCGGCCACATACCAGTTTCCTTCCCGGTAGAAGTTGCAGATCTGTTGGGGCGACGACAGCGTGTCGTACGCTTCGGCGAGGAAGTCCTCGTCGCCTTGCCGGAACACGTAGGTGTGGACGCCAACGCGTTTCTGGGCGACGCTGCTCCACGTGTACGCGACCCGTTGCACGGTGCATCGTTGGTCGGGGCCCGGCGAGCCGCACGCGAAGGGTTGGCTGACGTAGAACAGGCGTTCGTGGTTGGTCCCATCCAGGGGGTAGGTGCTGATCTCGCCGATCTCGTTCATGTCCCCAAACGAGGCCTGGGGGTCGCCCCCGTCGTTGGCGCCGGTGAAGTCCTGGGTGCAGCCGAGGCAGGTGGCGGGGAACTGGGCGTTGGTGAGGTCCTTGTACCGGATCCGGTACGTGTCCACGCCCCCGTTGGGGGCGCAGTCGAGGAACCCCACGTGGGATTCGGCGGCGACGACGCCGTCGCTGCGGACGCAGTTCGGCACGAGGTACTCGCCGAGATGGGTGCCGAGCGTGCCGCCATCGTAGGTCCGGATGGCGCCGCCCGAAGCGACGCGGGCGACGACGGTGGTGCCGGTCGTGTCGACGTCGAACCCCACCAGCCCCGTGACGAGGGCGGACGCCGCCGCCCCCACGGTGGGGGTCGGGGCGTCGTTGACGTTGACGAATTGGACGTCGTCGATGTAGATGGCGGCGCCGTTGCGGTTGCCGACCTGGACGCGATCCGTGCCGGCGAAACTCCCGGGGGCGTCGACGCTGACGAACGCAAGTTCCGTGGTCCCGTCGCTTTGGTAGAGGAAGATGTTGGCTTTGCCGGCGGCGCAATTGGTGAACCGCGCCTCGAAGACGTACCACGTGCCGGCGGCGCCGTTGGTGATGAGGGGTTGGTTGGCGCTCGTTCCCGGCGGCGTTCATCAACCGGAGGACAGGCGCCGCGGCGGTCCCCGGGTTCCACGCGTCGAACCGAAACGCGACGCGGAACGCGGGGACGGTTTCGCTGCTGCAGACGTTGATGGATTTGGGGGAAAGGTTCCAGGTGGAGTACCAACCGTCGGAGCCGCTGACGACCTGCTTGTAGGCTCGGGTCCCTGCGTGGGCTTGTTCGGTCGTGACGCGGAACGTGCCGGTGGCGGAGCTCGTCCACGAGTAGAACGGGCTCGAGGGCTCGTTCCCGTTCGTGTCGTCCTCGAAGTCCTCGACGTAGGTTTGGGCGGCCGCGGCGGGGGGGACTCCTCCGAGGAGGGCGCCCAAGGCGAGGAGGGCCGCTACGGAGGCGGCCAGGATGCGTGGGTGAGGCGGGTTCATGGTGGTTACGTCCTTGGTCGAGTAGGAAAAAGGGTGGGCCGGGGGGCGTGGGACGCGCCCCCGGCCCAGTGGGGAATTCTTGGCGGTGGGTTCATTGGCTGACGAGGGTGGCGAGGTGGCGCAACAGGCCCACGACGTAGAGGACGTCGAGGAAGCCCATCGCGAGCAGCGCCAAGGCGCTGACGTTGTCGCTGAGGGCGATCTCCGTGGTCACCCCGCCGAGGATGAGGAGGAAGATGAGGCCCACGACGACGTCCATGCCTTTGCTGATGAAGGCGTCTCCAGCCATTTTTCACCTCCCCTGGGTGGGGCTCGGAACGCTCATGGTTCCGCTGGGCCCCCGGTTGGCTGGTCGAGCCCCATGCGTCGTCGCCGGGTGCGAAGTCGACGGACGCGACCCCTCCTCGCAGTCCCTCGTCGATGCGTTCGTCGCCGGGAGGGCGGGCGTCGGGGTTCGGAGGAGGCCCAAAGGGGTTCGACCAGCAAAGGCCTCCAGTCTTGCGGGTCGTTGATGTGTTTGCGTGTGAGTTCTCGCTCAAGAGAATGCACACGGCGACACGCGCCGGCGTCAAGAGTTAGCATCGCGCGAACCACCCCGGGGGCACCCCGGCCGCGCTTTGCCGAGCGGGATTCCCGTTAGGCCGCGGCGTCGTACTCGTCCAGCGAAGGCACAGGGCCGGGGATGCGGCGAAGCACGCCTTGGGCGACGGCTTGCGTCAAGAGGCGGCTCGCGTTGAACCGGCTTCGTTCCAGGGCGTCGGCGATCTGGTCGAACAGCATGGGACCTGCGTGTTCTACGAGTCGCACGAACTTAGCGTAGGGCGCCCGGTACCGGTGATAGTGCCGAGAAGCGTCCAGGCGTTCTCCGCCAACGAAAAGGGGGTAGTAGTAAGGTTGGCGCCGGGGACCGGCGTGCTGGACAAGTCGTCGCGCTTCGAGGAATGCGAGGATCTTGTGGACCCCGTTGCGACTCATCCCGAGCGCCACAGCGACCTCGGTTTGTTGGACCCCCAGGTGGAGTCGGACGAACGTCCACACCGCGCGCCGCGCCAGAGTTGAAGGCGCCGGCCAGCGCTGGTTCTGGATGCGTGGTTCGTAGCCGAGGCACGTGGAGTAGGGGGTCGTCGAGGGTTCCCCGCGCCGGCCGTGGGGGCGGCGGCCGTCGCCGCACCGGCACGAGTTGACGTCCGAGGCGAGCATGGGAAACCCTCAGGGTTTGGCGGATTCGTTGAGGTGGTCTAGGACTGCTCGGGCGAGCACCGGTTCCGTGTTCCAAAGCATGTCCATCAAGTGGACGAGGATCTCGACGCCGTTTCCCCGCAGAGGGACGCTTAAGGTGAAGCGGCGGCCGTCGCGGCGGGTGCCGGTGAACAACACGTTTTCGCCAATGAGCTCGGGCGCCAAAGCGTCTGGCGAATCTGGCCCCGGGCCGAGGTTTGGCAGCGGCGTCGCGCGCCGCTCCGGACCCACGGGCACACCGGCTACCCCACCGGTTGGGTGTTCGGTTGGCTCGTTTGGATTACGTGGCCGCAGTGGCCGCATTCGTAACAGACCTCGTGGCAATCTCTGCGCCTGAGCAATCGCCCGCAGCACTGACAACGCGCGATTTGGCTTCGTTTACGGCTCGACACATTGTGCAATTCGTCTCGAAAAACCTGCCCCATTTTCCGACCCTCCTCCCAACGCCCATTGAGGGCGTTGTCGCGAGCCTCGAAATTGGCGCCACCACAATTTCTTTCACACCGCACGGGAAAACAAGCGGGCGAAACGTCGAAGTTCGAACGTGGCGAAGGATGGACTGAAGCCATCCCCGTTGCATGGCACAACATCCATCGTTGCATGGCACCATCCACGACGTTTTCGACCGGCACACGAGTCACGTAATTCGTCCAGGCCGTCTTGAGAAGGAGGGCCAGATAGTTGACACTATGAACAGGTACCATGAGGCGGCGCCCCGACCAAGTACCCGAAGCGCCGGGGCCGCATGATCTGGGCGGGCCATCGGTCGAAAGCGATCGCCGCGCCCGAACTATTCAAGGCGAAATCGCCGATTGCCGAAACCAACACGGCAGAGACGAGAGCCACGCCATGAGGACTTCGGCGGCCGCCGGGAATAAGCCGCGCTCGGAGCAAGATGACCCGCGGGAGCAATGCTAGATGCAGCCGGCCGAGTACCCGGACATATCGTACGTCCACCCCGTCGCATCCGATCCGAATAAGGCGAAGGATCCGAAATCCCGCTTGTCCGGATTATTTGCTATGACCCCACCCGCAAAGAATTCGGTACCGGTAACCTCGTGGTCAAGCTTCACGCGGACTCCCACACCCCAGCACTCTCCGACGACGGGTCCGGTGATGCGTTGGGCCCATTCGATCACGCACTCAACCAGTTCTTCGACAGTCGTCAGTGAGCAGGTCGGAGTTTCTTCAGCCTCTACTGACCCGGGCACGGCGCCGAGCGTCAGTAGTCCCGCAGCCAGCATGGTTCCGATCAACTTGGATTTCATCGTTTTCTCTCCATCATCCCACAAAACGTTCACCGGGGAACGTCCATGACTCAGTGTGTCCGTGGATGGCGGCCTCTACGAGCGGCACGCCATCTCCGACGACTTGCCGGGTTCTTGATTGCCCCGTCGTAGTGAGCGGACCGGCGCCGGGATTTGGACCTCCAAGGGTTCCAGTGGTTACAACCGAAAGCCGATGGAAGGGCCCGGCGCCGATCCAGTGCGATTCGGGCCCATTGTTCCCTGTCGAACCACCACCCTGCTGCGCGTACCTAAATCCGAAACTAGCGTCGGAATCACGGACAGTGAGCGACTTCACGCCCTCGCTCCCGGAGGACGCGTTTTCCCACGTGAAGGTCGCCTTCGATGCGTTGACGCCGCCGGCCCGCAACCAGTCACGAACTAGGTCGTTGTTTGTTCGCGCGTCAAGGACGTAGTAGTCTGGGCCCTTCCCATCCCAAGTTCGGTTGACTGGGGTCACGGCGGCGCTCGTCAAGAAGAACGAGACCGCGAACTGTACACCGTCCTTGTAGACGGCTCGCTCACACACGAGGACAGACACCGTGAGGCCGGCGCTCGAAGCTGTAAATCCTTGCGGATTGAACGCAGGGGGAAGCACCGGCCGCATCGCGGAAGACGGAACGTCCGTAGTTCCGACGCCGCCCTGACATTGTTCAAAAAGAAGCGTCGAGAAACTGTCTTCGGGCCCGTTCCCGCCGGGCGAGGTTTCGTTCGCGCCCGCGGAGGGACTGGCGCCCTTCGTGCCTTGCTCGCCGGAAGGCGAAGGACGTGACCCGTTTCCCGGTTGGGTGCAGCCCGCCCACACCAGCACCAGAACAAGAACAGACAACCTCAGCCAGGCGCGCGTCGTACGACCCAGACCTCCCTTCCCTCGCGCCGAAGTTCGAAACCCCGCTGAGCAACAACCCGGCGAACCGCCTTCCAGGCGCCCATGCGGCTATACCCGGTCCTTTGCGAAACCGCCCTGACCGCGTCGGCAAGGCGCAACGGAACGGGCTTTTCAGATTCAAGAACGCCGATCGCCGCCTCGTCCGCCGGCCGTTGGAAATCAGGTTTCCCCTGGCCAACCAGGTGGTAGAGAACCCCTCCCGCCGTCGGCGTCCGCGCAAGGATCCCGCCGGCCACCAGCCTGCCGAGATGTTTTCGAATGGCACCCCGAGCCTGGCCGAGGGCTTCGACACACTGAGGCTCGGTTCGAGCACCGGCTCCGGCAACAAGGTCAGTCAAGGCCCGGCGCGTCGGGTGGTCCAAAAGTGCTGGGCGTTCAATCCTGCTGAACCCTGGAAGGCCGGAGGACACCAAGATCTTCAGGAGCAGGACCAGCAAGGCCAGTGCCGCACTGATTGCTATGGTGACCTCAACGACGCCGCTCGACCGAATCGGAACGAAGTCTTTGGCAATCTGATCGATTCGCCCTTCGGCCGCCGCCGTGACATACGGCCCCTCCTGCTCGCTCGCGGACTTGTATACACGCTCAACGATTTGGAACTCGCCTGTGAGGGACCAGGCCGCGCTCCCCTCGCGCCGCAACTCATCGGGCTTGCTGACGACCGCGCCGGTCGTCGCGGTCCACGTGCCAAGGACGTGCAGCGTTGCATCCCCGCAATATACCTCTACACCACGCATGGCGACCTGTATCGACCCCGCGGTGATCCGCGCCAACACGTGCGTTTCCTCTACCTCGACGATCCGCGCGCCGCCAATCGGGCCGCCCACGACCTCGCGCCTGGTCTGACTCCCAATCGCAACGTGACCCCCATCCCCGCCCGTCAGAGAACCGCCCTGCAGGAACAAGACAAAGGGCGCCTGCACTCGAACGTAGCCATCGACCGCGCGACCGATGCGAACGTTGCCTGGAATACCTCCTAAGTACCGAACGGCTTCGCCGCCATCATCGGAC
>JACPAO010000099.1 GCA_016180755.1 Methanobacteriota archaeon | reverse complement strand
GGAAGAGGGCACCCGCGAGCGCGAGGTTCGTGCCGACGGGGAGGGCGATGAGGAGGTACCCGGCCTGCGCGATGGAGCTCCACGCGAGGAGGCGCTTGAGGCTGGTCTGCTGGAGGGCGGCGAGGTTCCCCACCGTCATGGTGAGGACGGCGAGGATGCCGACGAGGAGCTCCCACTGGAGCTTGAAGGCGATGAGGCCGACGAGGAACACCTTGAGGATGGCGGCGAAGCCCATCTTCTTGGAGCCGGCTGCGAGGAACGCGGAGACCGTGTCGGGGCTGCCGTGGTAGACGTCGGGGGCCCACATGTGGAAGGGGACCGTCGAGATCTCGAAGCCGAGGCCCGCGACGAGGAAGGCGATCGCGAGGAGGAGGGCGGGCCGGGCGGGGTTGTCGGCCAAGAGGCCGCCGAGCTCGTAGAGGTCCACGGTGCCGGCGACCGCGTAGACGAGGCTGATACCGTAGAGGATGATGGCGCCGCTCAGGCTGCCGATGATGAAGAACTTCGTCGCGCTCTCGGTCCCGGTGAGGCTCGTCTTGCGGAACGCGACGAGCCCGTAGCTCGAGAAGGCGGCGGTCTCGAGGCCCACGAAGAGGGTGATTAGGTCCCGCGCGCTCGCGACGACCATCATGCCGAACGTCGCGATGAGGAGGAGGGCGTAGTACTCGGTCGGCTCGCGGTCCTGGCGGAGGTAGTCGCTCGAGACGAGGACGACGAGGATGGGCACAAGGAGGAACACGAACTTGAAGAAAAGCGCAAACGGCGTGACCTCGTAGAGGCCGAAAAGCGTGTGCTGGCGGTCGGCGTATTCGGGGAGGGTCTCGAAGGCGCGGCCCCAGAGCATCCACGCGACGGTCCCCATGGAGAGGAGGAGGGCCACGAGCGAGAGGCTCGGCCGGACGAGGCGGCCCTTCGCGTAGAACCCGACGAAGGCGACGAGGAGGGCCCCAAAGAGGAGGGTTAGTTCGGGAAGGAGGAGCACCCAGTCGGCCACCTCAGGCACCCCCGAAGATGGCCGCAAGCTGCCGGCTGAAGTCGCCCATGCTGCCGGCGGTTAGGGCGGGCCAGACGCCGAAGGCGAAGGTGGCGATCGCGAGGAGGAACATGGGGACGAACTCGTACCAGCGGATGTCGCCGTGGACCTGGACGTGCTCGCGCGGGGGCCCCTGGTAGGCGCGCTGGAACGCGTAGAGGTAGTAGCCCGCGGTCACGACCAAGGCGACAAGGGGCAGGAGGACCCACCACCCGAACGCTTCCCAGGTGCCGAGGAAGATCGTGAGCTCCGCGACGAAGCCCGCGAGGCCCGGGAGGCCGAGGCTCGCGAGGTACGCGAAGAGGGTGATGGCGCTCGCGATGGGCATGGCCTCGGCGTTCGCGAGGCCTCCGAGCCTGTCGATGAGGCGGGTGCCCGTGTGGTGCTGGACGACGCCCGCCGACATGAACAGCATCGCGCTGATGAGGCCGTGGGCGAGCATCATGTAGATCGCACCCGTGATGCCGAGGGTCGTGAGCGTCGCCATCCCGAGGAGCACGGCGCCCATGTGGCTGATGGAACTGTACGCGATCATGGACTTGAGGTCCTGCTGGGCGAGCGCGAGGAACGCCCCGTAGACGATCGACACGATGCCGATGATGGCCATGGCGGGGACCCAGTCGAGGGTCCCGTCGGGGAGGGTGGGGAACGCGGTGCGCAGGAGGCCGTAGCTTCCCATCTTGAGCATGACGGCGGCCAAGACGACGCTGCCGCCCGTAGGCGCTTGGACGTGGGCGTCGGGCAGCCACGTGTGGAACGGGACGCTCGGCATCTTGACGGCGAACCCGATGAAGAGCGCGCCGAAGACGACGGCCTGGAACGTCCGTCCGAAGGTTTCGCCCACGCTCATGATCTCGACCATGTCGAAGCTTCGGTGGCCGAGCTGGGGCGCGGCCTGGAAGTAGAGCGCGATGAACCCGAGGAGCATGACGACGCTCGCCGTGAACGTGTAGAGGAGGAACTTGATGGCGGCGTAGCGTCGGTTCTCGCCTCCCCAGATGGCGATGATGAAGAACATGGGAACGAGGACGAACTCCCAGAAGATGTAGAAGAGGAGGTAGTCGAGGGAGACGAACACGCCGAGGACGGCGGTCTCGAGGACGAGGAAGAGCGCGAAGTAGAGCCGGGCGCGTTCGACCTGGTCCCAGCTGAAGACGACGACGAGCGGGAAGACGAGGGCCGTGAGGAAGAACATGGGCGCGCTGAGGCCGTCGAGGGCGACGTGGTAGCTTGCGCCGAGCGACGGGATCCAGCCGTACTGCTCCTCGAACGCGTAGGCGCTGTCGGAGCCGACGCCGACCGTGAAGAGGACGACGATGCCGGAGAAGAGGGGCACGAGCGTGATGAGGAGCGTGCTCCAGCGCAGGTACTTGCCCTCCATCTTGAAGAGGTAGAGGAGGAGCGCGCCGAGTACGGGCACGACGAGGGTCGTCGTGATGAGGGTGCTCACCTACGGCCACCCCCCGACCATGGCGACCAGGAGCAGGCCGAGGCCGACGATGACGGCGACCGCGTACGTCGTCACGAGGCCGGTCTGGAGGCTTCGTGCGAACCGTCCGAACGCGTTCGCGACCCAGCCGACGCCCTTCACGGCCCCGTCGACGACGTATTGGTCGACGGCGTTGCTCGCCTTCGCGACGCCGAGGCCGATCGCTTCGCCGGTCTTCATGAACGCCCTGTCGTAGTAGTAGAGGTTCGCGACGACCTTGTGGGCGTCGTGGGCGATGATGGGGAGGGTGAGCCGGTCGGCCGGGGGCTTGTTCCAGAGGTAGATGCTCACGGCGACGAAGGTGCCGACGGCCGCAAGGAGGATCCCGAGGTACGTGAAGGGCGAGCTCAGGATTTCGCCGACGAGGGTGGCCCCGGGCTCGATGTGGAAGGGCTCCCCGATCACGTCCTCCGCGATGAAGCGGCCGAAGTCGAGGAAGAGGAAGGCGCCGCCGATCACCGGGAAGATGGCGAGCGTCGTGAGGACCCATGTCATGGAGCGGGGCGACTCGTGGGCGTGCTCCGCCTCGTCACTGCGTGCCTTCCCGGCGAACGTCATGATCCACATCCGGAACATGTAGATCGGCGTGAGGAGCGCCACGGTGAGGCCGAGGAGCCACAGGATGACGAGGATGGGCGCCATGTGGCCGGCCTCCTGCGCCGCCTCGAGGACGACGTCCTTCGACCAGAACCCGGAGAAGGGGGGAAGGCCCGCGATGGAGAGCGTCCCGAGGAGCATGGTCCACGAGGTGACGGGCATGTGCTTGCGGAGCCCGCCCATGAGGCGCATGTCGTTCTGGTGGTGCATCCCGAGGATGACGGAGCCGGCGCCGAGGAAGAGGAGGGCCTTGAAGAACGCGTGGTTCATGAGGTGATACATCCCGCCGATGTACCCGGTCGCGCCTCCGTCGTGGTGCGCGATGATCCCGCCCGCGCCAAGGGCGAGGAACATGTAGCCAAGCTGGGAGAGCGTCGAGTAGGCGAGGACGCGCTTGATGTCGAACTGCACGAGGGCCATGGTGGCGGCAAGGAACGCCGTGACGCCGCCCGCGAGCGCGATCCAGGTGAAGACGTCGGGAACAAGGAGCATCAAGGGGAAGCTCCGCGCGACGAGGAACACGCCCGCCTTCACCATGGTCGCGGCGTGGATGAGGGCGGAGACGGTCGTCGGGCCTTCCATGGCGTCGGGGAGCCAAACGTGGAGGGGGAACTGGGCGCTCTTGCCGACGGCCCCGCCGAAGATGGCGAGCGCGGCGATCGTGAGGAGGCCCTGGTTGGCCTCGATGAGGGCGGTCGCCTCGAAGATCTCGCGGTAGCTGAAGGTGCCGAAGACGAGGTAGAGGATGAGGAGGCCCAGAAGGAGCGACACGTCACCGACACGCGTCACGAGGAACGCCTTCTTGGCGGCGCTCGCGGCGCTCGGCTTCTCGAA